>JBGTLX010000137.1:0-5276 GCA_041743855.1 Rhizobiaceae bacterium
AAAAGCCTTCCTGATGAACCACTTGATCCACGAACTTCTACCGCCGAAGGGCGACGGCATGCGCTGGTCGAACTCCGATCCGGTGACCGGGCAGGCGGCCTGGTACGATCTCCGGGTGCGTATCGAAAAGTCGGAACCGGCAAAGGTCAGCGAGCCGCGCTTTCCTTCGGTCGCCGAGCCGGGCGCGGCGCGGCCCCGGCCCGAAGAACTCCGCTACGGGCAGGAGTGGGCGCAATGACGCTGCTTCCCGCGTTGCCCACGCCAAAGAAGCTCGGGCTGGTCATCGACCTCGACGTCTGCGTCGGCTGCCATGCCTGCGTGGTCAGCTGCAAGGAATGGAACACCGGCGGCTATGGCGCGGCATTGTCCGATCAGGACCCTTATGGCGCCGACGTGTCCGGCGCCTGGCTTAACCGGGTGCATACGTTCGAGGTCGTGCCCGAGGGCGGCGAGATCGTCGGCGAGGCCGGCGAGGCGCGGATCGTGCATTTCCCCAAATCCTGCCTGCATTGCGACGATGCGCCCTGCGTTACCGTCTGCCCGACCGGCGCGTCCTACAAGCGCACCGAGGACGGCATCGTGCTCGTCGACGAGGATATGTGCATCGGCTGCGGGCTGTGCGCCTGGGCCTGCCCCTACGGCGCGCGCGAGATGGACCTGGCCGCAGGCGTGATGAAGAAATGCACGCTGTGCATCGACCGCATCTACAACGAGACGATCGAGGAAATCGACCGTGTGCCGTCCTGTGTCCGGACCTGCCCGGTGAACGCCCGCCATTTTGGCGATCTGGCCGACCCGCAATCGGACGTCTCGATCATGGTGGCGGAGCGCGGCGGCATGGATCTGATGCCCGAGCAGGGTACGCGGCCGGTCAACAAATATCTGCCGCCGCGCCCACGCAAGACGCTGGCGTCGAGTGCAAATTCGCTTCCCCTGGCTGAAAACACAGACGGGGCAAAGGGGTTTTTCGCCTGGGTCGACGGCATGCTGGACCGCATCTAGAGCATGCATCCGGCGCTTTCGATCATCTTTTTCACTACGGCATCCGGGCTCGGCTACGGGCTGGCGGCGGTCCTTGGCCTCGGCTTGCTCGACCCCGCCTCCGTGGCGACCAAGCTCGCGCATGTGTTGGCGCTGGCGCTGATCTCCGGCGGGCTTGTTTCTTCGGCCCTGCATCTCGGCAATCCGAAGCGGGCCTGGCGGGCGTTTTCGCAATGGCGCTCGAGCTGGCTGTCGCGCGAAGGCGTCATGGCCGTCTTGACGTTTTTGCCGCTCGTCTGCTCGGCCTATGCATCGATCTTTGCCGATCGGTACCTCCTGGCACCCGGCCTGCTGGGGGCCGCGATGTCGCTTGCCACCGTCTATTGCACGGCGATGATCTATGCGTCGCTGAAATCCGTCCAAAGCTGGCACACGCAGCTGACGCCGCTTTGCTACATTCTCTTCGCGCTCGCCGGTGGCTTCTGCATGGCGACATTCTTTGCCGCGGCCGGTAGTGGGCCGCTTACCGCGACAGCGGCGCTTTCCATTACTTTCCTGGTTCTTGCCTGGACAGCCAAAATCATCTGGCGCAACCGGATGAACACGCTTCGCCCGATTTCTACGCCCGAAACGGCAACCGGGCTGGGCGCCATCGGGCGGGTGCGGCTGTTCGAGCGGCCCCATGTCAACGACAATTACCTGACCCGCGAGATGGGTTTTAGAATTGCGCGCAAACACGCGGCCAAGCTCGCGGTCATCGCGTTGGTTTTTGGGGGCATCCTGCCCGCGCTGATTTTTTTGTACATGGCTTTCAGCAACCCGGAACCGGGTCTGTCCGCCGGGATGATTGCCGGAGCGGCCGTGCTGTCGCATGGCCTCGGGATGCTGGTCGAGCGCTGGCTGTTCTTCGCCGAAGCGCGGCATGCGGTCATGAATTATTACGGCGGGTAGACCATCAAGCAGCCTTGGCGGCCCGCGCCTTGTCGCGCCTTTGGCCGCGCGTGTCCCAGCGCCGGTGAAACCACATCCACTGGCCGGGATCTTCGCGAATCCACCGTTCGACCACATCGTTCAGTAGCTGCGTCGAGGCCGGAACGTCGACGTCGCCGTCATTGGTGCGGGCAAGCGTCAGCTTCTGCTCGATCTCCAGGCGGTAGCGATTTCCCGGCAGACGGATGCAGCGAACCGGATAGACGTCGCAGTCGAACCGTCGCGCCAGGATAGCCAGCATCGGATTGGTCTGGCATTTTCGCCCGAAGAAATTCGCGAGCAGGCCGCCGCGAAATTTCTGGTCGACCAGAAGGCCGATGTTGCCGCCTGCTTCCAGTATGCCGGCCAGCGCGAACGCCACGCCCCGGTGGGACGCGACAAGTTCGCCCGAAGTGGAACGGCGCGTCGAGTGGATGTAGTCGGCAATATAAGGGTTGTTGGGGGGACGGAATAGGGACGTGACCGTCAGACCGTAGGACGCGGCCGCCACGGGCAGCAGCTCGAAATTTCCGAGATGCCCGGTGAACACGATATGCGGCTTCTTCTCTTCCGCCATCTCCCTGAAATGATCCTCGCCAACGATCTCGATGCGACCCGCATTCGGGTTTTCGGGGTCATGGTCGTAGAGCTGGTCGAGGAAAATGTACTCGGCCCCGAGCCGCGCCATGTTGCCCCACATGTCGAGGGCGATCGCCTCGATTTCGGCGCTGTCCTTGTCCGGAAAAGCCTTGCGCAAATTGTCGAGCGCGGCGCGGTGGCGGCCTGTCCAGGGGCCAAAGCGCCGGGCGAAACGGGCGGCGAAGTCGAGCGCACTGTCAGCCGGCAATTTGCGCAGGATCCTGAGAATGGCCAGCATGGCTTGGCCGGTCAGCCAGTAGTTGGCGGCGCGCAGATGCATGGCGGCGGCGCGCAGCAGCCGGATCTTCAGCGATTTCGCTTGTTTCTGGCGAGCCAAGAAAATCCTCAACCGACCCGCAGGATGATTTTGCCAAAAACCTCGCGGCCTTCCATGCGCTTCAGCGCATCGTCGATGCCGTCGAAGCCGACTTCGGTGTCGATGACGGGCGAAACCAGTCCGGCGGCCATCTTCTGCATGGCGTTGGCCATGTTTTCCATGCGGCAGCCAAAGGATCCGAAGATTTTCAGCTGTTGCTGGAAGAGCTGCATCAGGTTCATCGTGGTCGATACGCCGGATGTCGAGCCGCAGGTCACCAGGCGTCCGCCGCGCTTCATAGACAGCATCGAGCCGGCCCAGGTGTCGGCCCCGACATGCTCGAAAACCACATCGACGCCGCGCTTCTTGGTAAGCTTGCGGACGACGCCCTCGAAGCGGTCCTCGCGGTAGTTGATCACATGGTCGGCGCCCAGCGCCTTCGCGCGGTCGATCTTGTCGTCCGAGCCGACCGTCGTGATGACGGTGCAGCCCATCTTCTTGGCCAGCTGGATGGCGGCGCTGCCGATGCCGGAGCCGCCCGCGTGGACGAGGATCGTCTCGCCGGGCTCGAGCCTGGCATTGTCGAACAGCATGTGCTCGACGGTGCCGAACGTGACCGGCGCCACCGCCGCCCCGATCTCGCTCACGCCCGGCGGGGCCGGCACCAGCAGCCGTGCGGGCAGATTGATCAATTCCTGCGCAAAACCATCGAGATGAAAGCCGTGCACGCCTGCAACGTGCTCGCAGAGATTGTCACGCCCCTCGCGGCAGGGCCGGCAAAGGCCGCAGGTGCGCGCGCCGTAGATCGCGACAAGCTGACCGGGCGCCAGTCCGGACACGCCCGGACCGATCGCCTCGACCTCGCCTGAGGCTTCCGCGCCCACGGTCAAGGGCAGCTTGCGCTTGGCGAAGGCCATGCCGCGCCAGCCCCAGACATCGATGTGATTCAAGGCGACGGCCCTGATCCGCAGCGTGACTTCGCCAAGGCCCGGCGGCGGCGGCGGCGCTACCTCGACCGTTTCGAGCTTTCGATCCGCGATCAACTGCAAGGCGCGCATCAGGAAAGTCCCGGTGGTCTAACGGTGTTGGCGGGTTGGAAATTCATCGACGCCGCTTAGACGGGTTCCCGCGCCAAGACAAGGCAGGTGTTCTGCCCGCCGAAACCAAAGGAATTCGACAGGACGCTGGAAACGTCCGCGTTCCGGCAGATGTTCGGGACGACATCGAGATCGATCGATGTATCGGGATTGTCGTAATTCATGGTCGGCGGAATGACGCCGTCGCGCATGGTCAGCACCGAAAAAACCGCTTCGACCGCGCCGGCTGCCGACAGCGTGTGTCCGATCATGGATTTGTTGGAAGAGATCGGGATCGACCGCATGCGTTCGCCAAAGACCGTGGAAAGCGACAGATGCTCCATCTTGTCGTTTTCGGGCGTCGATGTGCCATGCGCGTTGACATAGTCGATCTCGCCATCGGCGAGGCCCGCATCGGCAAGAGCCGCCTTGACCGCGGCGATGGCGGGCGAGGCGTCGGGCTTGGAGCGGGTGCGGTGGAAATCGTCGGCCTTTTCGCCGCAGCCCCTCAGAACACCAAGAATTTTCGCGCCGCGTGCCGTAGCGCTTTCCAGCGATTCAAGCGTCATGGCTGCCGCCCCTTCGGCCAGCACGAAACCGTCGCGGTCCCGCGAGAACGGTTTTGATGCCTTTTCCGGAATGTCGTTCTGCGTCGAAAGCGCCGATAGGAGAGAAAAGCGAATCAGCGCTTCCGCCGTGGCGGAACCGTCGGCCCCTATCGCCAGTGCGCGGTCGCATTCGCCGCGCTGGATGGCTTCCACGCCCAACTGAATCGCGGTGGCGCCGGAAGCGCAGGCGGTCGAGAGCGTGATCGGCAGGCCGCGCGCGCCGATGAGTTCGGCAAGCCTGTCGGCGATCGAACCGAACTGGGCCGTGTCGAAAATCCCGGTCGAGTTCAACCCGCGGGCGGCTGCGAGCAGCCGTCCGTATCCCTCGCCCTCCTTGGACAATCGATAGAGCGAAAACCGGTCGCTCCAGTCGACCTCCACCGGCGGGCTGGCTATGAACAGCGGCCCGCCGAAGTCGCCGGAATCGAGGCCCGCTTCGGCGAGCGCCTCGCGCGCAGCACTTTCGGCCAGTTCATAGGTCAGCGCTCCTGGCCCCTTGCTGCTGGCCGGCAGAAAATCGACAGTCCCGGCAATGCGCGTGTTCAGATAATCGACGGGAAAGCGCGTGATTGGATGAATGCCGGAGCGTCCGGCCGTCAGCGCCGACCAGTTTTCCGCCTTGCCTACGCCAAGCGAGGTGACGATGCCCATGCCGGTGATCGCGACTACCGGCCTGCCGAGATGATC
>JBGTLX010000138.1:0-4474 GCA_041743855.1 Rhizobiaceae bacterium
CGTCCGAAGCCGCCAGAATATCCCGTTCAAAACCCGCCGGTCATCGACGCGCGGAACGCCCCTCGGCTTGTTCGGCAACAGCGGCTCGATCACCGACCATTCGAAATCCGACAAATCAAAGCGCGCCATATCCAGTCCCCCCGCGCAGAGACTGAATCACGCCTCACCCCAAAAGGGAATCCCGTTTATGAGTATGTGACCTAGAGACATGTGCGCTGGACGTCGAGTGGATGGAGAGGACCATCCATGCCATGATGGGGACGGCATCACGCTGGGACGATGCGAGCATCGGCTCCCCGGCCGAGAGCAAGCGGGGATAAACCACTCAGTCTCTGGCGATTTAGTCTTCGCGAAAAGTTCGACTAAGCTGTTGAAATCGCTTTCTTTCCCACAAGGGGAGAGATAAAGCGACGCTTTTTCTCACCTGCTATTTATCCCCACCCGCAAAACCTCCCTTATTATCCGTCCTGTCGCTTGCGCGGGAACCTGGTCCGGACCGGGGATCAGGGCAAGCGGTGGCGCCGGGTCGGCAGCACTGCGGAGTGCTGCTGGGTGATGAACCCCCAGGTCCGGCCCTCGAACCGTATGTCGTGTGCTGCCCGTGGCCGAAACTACGGGATGGCCGGCAGGCCGGTTGAGGGAAGAACGCCGGACGGGCGGCCCGCGGGTCGCATATAAACTAAAAACGAGCGAACCAGAGGTCGCCCGTTTTCCCGACTGCCTTTGGGCAGGTTCTTTGAAATAGCCAGACCGGAAACGGGGCGTGGCAACGGACAAGTGCGACCTCTCCCTCCCCCTTGAGGGGAGGGTCGACGAGTGAGCTTTGCAAAGCAAAGCGAGTAAGTCGGGGTGGGGTAGCCGATGAAGTACTGGACTTCAAAAAACGCCGAGCATTGCCGCAACGACCCCACCCGGCTCGCTCCGCTCGCCACCCTCCCCTCAAGGGGGAGGGAAAGCCCCGCCACCACGCTCAATCCCGAAACATCGCCTTCAGCTTGTCCGCCTGCTCTTTGGGCATGTCTTTCAGCATCACGCGCACCGTGTAACCGCCATACATGACCTCGCCGGTCCTCACCATCCAGTCCTCGACGTCGGCCTTGGCGACCTCCACCCGGTCGCCCATCTTGAATTTTTTGCCGTTGACCGGGTCGTTGGCAAGCAGGCCGGAAAAACCGTCTTTGTCATGGCCGGTCAGTTGCATCCAGATGTGCTCGGTTTCGCCGTTCTGGGTCAGCGGAAATTTCACCGTGTAGGTTCCCGGCGCATTGGCGTCGATGAGCTCGACAAAGCGCGGCAGCGTTGCGCGCGCCGTCTTCCTGGCGGCGTTCATCGAGCCGTCGCCGGTATGATAGGCGACGACATTCTCCTTGATCGGCCGCGGCGCGGTCGCCGATTTGCCGGGCGCGGCGTCCGGTATCGGCAGTGGCTTGTCGTCCGCGCTGCCGAACAGCCCGAACTGACCGCCCACCGCGACCAGCACGGCGCCGACGATGATGATATTGCGCATGATTGGACCCCCGCTTGACTGTGCGAGGACGTTAACAAACAGAAATTGCGGGGCCTTCAAGCGAGATGGTTTCGAAGCCGTTGTTCTGAAAAGGCAAATTGCAACTTTCGAGCAGGGCGCGCTTTGAGATTCAGGTCAGGCCGAGTCGGAGTCGAAGACGGGCGCGGAAGCGACCAAACTGGATGGAATTCGAGAACCGGAACGGAGCGTACTTTTGGGTACGTGAGTACCGGAAGCGCAGAAGGCCATTATTTGCAGACCGGCCTCACCTGAATCTGGATCACCCGGCCGTTGCCGCCAGCCACTCCCGCCACTGCCCCTCGCTGCCGTGGAAGACGTTGAGATCGATCCGCCCCCTCACGCCGTGCGAAAGGCCCGAGCCGGAATACTGCCAGAACACCCAGTTGCGGCCCGGATAGACTTTTGAGGGGTGCTGCGCCACGGCGCGCAGCCAGAACGGATAGTTTTCGAACGCGCCCCTGAGGTTGTCGCGATAGAAATCGGGCGCTGTGTAAATGATCGGACGCTGGCCGTAATGCCGCTCCAGCCGATCCATGAACACCTGCATCTTCTCCAGAACCCGGGCGCGCGCCGGACGCTTCTTGCAGCGCGACTCGCCGTTCCACTCGACGTCGATCACCGGCGGCAGCGCGCCCTCGACCCTGGGCACGTTGCGGATGAACCAGTCGGCCTGCTCGCCGGCGGTGCGGCACCAGTAGAAGAAGTGATAGGCGCCGCGTTTCAGCCCGGCCTTGTGCGCCGCGCGCCAGTTCGTCTTGAACATCGGGTCGAGATGGTCGCCCCCGTCGGTCGCCTTGATATAGACGAAATTCGCGCCCTGGCCGCGCAGTTTTTGCCAGTCGATATCGCCCTGCCAGCGCGAGACATCGACGCCGTGAACCGCGAGATGCTTGGGCGAGGATTTGCCGAAATTGATCGGCTTGGCGTCGCGGAAGCGGTAGCGGCTGACGGGACCGGGGGCGGAGTCCGTCGCGATCACCACTTTTTTTGAAGGCGCGACCAGCGCGATCGGCTCCAGCGCCGGCTCTACGATGTCTTCCGGCCCGGAAATTTCCGCGGTTTCCGATTGCTGCGCTAGCAAGTCTTCCGGCTCCGGGTTTGCGGCCATCGGCACCGCCGCATCCGGCCGCATGATCGAGTTGGTGGTCTCGAGAGACGGCCCAAGCCCGCCGGAACTCGATGTGCAGCCGGCCAGACAGGTGAGAAGGAAAAGGACGACGCTTCTGTTACGCATGTGGACCTGTACGCAAAACAAACAGACACAAGGCCGTGGGAGCCGGCCCGACAGGATTGCTAACGAGAAATTACCAAGAAAGACTGAATCCAATCTTCCGGTGGAATGGAGAGAAACGTTCTGGGGATGGAACGGATTGCCGTCATCCCACCGGCACGCGCACGTGTAGTTTGATAGCCACCCGCAGGAGCGATTGGAGTTCCCCGCGCCTTCGTCATCCTCGGGCGGAGCAGGAGCGAAGCGACGTAACGGAGACCCGAGGATCCATGCCGTGACGTCGATTGGCGCAAGAAGCGTGGATAGACGTCAGCCGACCTCTCGGCCAAGCTGCTGATTTGGCTCAAGACAGGAAAAACTAGGCCCTGTTTTATCCACACCCTTCCCCCATCCCTCATACTCCTCCCATCGCTCTTGCGGGAACCGGTTCCGGACCGGGGATTGGGAGAGCGGCGGTGACCTCCCGTCGTGGATTCGGTTCCCACGGCTCCGAGGGCGTCCGACAGGCCGGCGTTTCGTGGTGGGCAAAAGGAATGCCTGGTGCGGAGAGGCGGATCATCCGACGCGTCCAACTGCGCCCCGAAGAGGGGTGGGCGTGTGACCGGTCGACCGTGGCGACAGACACCGAACGGGCAGCCCGCGGGTCGCATATAAATTCTAAAACGAGCGAACCAGAGGCCGCCCGTTTTCCCGACCTTCGCTCCCCTCATCCTGAGGTGCGAGCGAAGCGAACCTCGAAGGACAATGGCCAGACGCGAAAGCGGGCGTGGCAAAGGAGAGCCACGCCCGTGTTTTTCCAAGCCCTACTTCGTTTCTTCGACCATCTCGTCCCAGGTCTTCACCGCCGTTTCGCCGTTCAGAAACGGCATCACGGTGGTTGCCAGTTCCGGGGCGAAAAAGACGTCGTAATGCGTCCGGTTGGGGATGATCGCCAGCCGGTTCTGCGCCATCGTCTCGCGCATCCAGCCGGCGTCCTTCAGCCCGCCGCCGAGCAGTTGATAGAACTTCACGATATGCTCGGGCCGGTACATGTCGCCGTCGCCGAAGACCAGCATGACCGGCATCGTCAGTTTCGCCACGTCGGCGGACCAATCGTAGGGCTTGCGCATGAAGTCACCCATCGCCCCGAGCAGTTTCGGGAAGTCCTCTGGCTTCGGCGCGACAGCCGCGTAGGATTTGTACATCGGCGTGTCCTTCATCATGTCGGCCATGCCCGCATTCATCGTCGCCTGCATGGCCACCATCTCGGGATAGAAGCCGTCCTGCGCGTAGCCGGCCGAAACCAGCGCCAGCCGGCGCACCGCTTCGGGATGCTGCGCGGCGAAGCGGAACGCCACGCCGCCGCCCATGGAATAGCCGAGCACGTCGACCTTGTCGTAGCCGAGCGCCGTGACGACCGTGTCCATGTCGTCGCCCATCGCCTCCAGGCTGATCGGCCGGTCGCCGAGCGCGGTGCGGCCATGGCCGTGCAGGTCGACGGCGATCACCTGCCGGTTTTCCGTAAGAGCCGGCAGCACCGGGCCGAACATGTCGATCGTTCCCAGACCGCCGTGCAGGAGCAGCAGCGGTTCGCCCTCGCCGCGGATCTCGTAATAGTAGCTGACGCCGTTGGCCTCGACATGGCCGCTTTTGGCCGGAGCGGCCGCTTCGGTTTTTGCAGCTTCCTCGGCCCGGACAGGCGCGGCGGTGGCGAAAGCCATAGCGGCGAGAAGCGC
>JBGTLX010000139.1:0-4685 GCA_041743855.1 Rhizobiaceae bacterium
TGACGACTCAACGTCGTGGAAATCCCTGTGTCTCATGGCGCACCCGACACGATTCGAACGTGTGACCTTTGCCTTCGGAGGGCAACGCTCTATCCAGCTGAGCTACGGGTGCTTGAGGCGCTACATAGCGCATGGCCGGCCCCCGCCGCAATGGCGGGGTGACGCTCGATTGGCGGACGGGAGCAGGTGCGTCGATTGCACGCCGGCGCCCCGGAGCCCCGTTCAAATCCGCGCGGCCCGCGAGCGGGCAAGGCCTCAATTCCTTTTCTTGGGCTCTCCGACCACGACAAACGGCGCCCATATGCGGCGGGTTTTGCAAATTTTTCCGGCTCACCGATTCCGGACGACGTCGTGAATCTTTCCTCTATTGCATAACGATCTGCGTGCCGGTTGCGCCGTTCAGCAGCCGCCTCAGGTGGAAGCCGCCAAGCTTGTCGTCGGGAAAGTTGCCGACGTGCGCCGCGAATGCCGCCATGGCGCCTGCGTCGGATGCTTCCAGCAGGCCGAAAGCCTTCAGGTAATTCGCGGTCGATAAATGCGCAGGCTGTTCTCCGGTCAGCGGCTCGACTACGCGCATGGCGCTGCTTCGCCCGCGCAGGACGATGTCGCCAACCGGACGGCCGGCGAATGCGGCAATCCGCGAGGCCAGATCCCCGCTGACGCAAATCCGTGTACCCAGTTGCTTGTTTACGGCTTCCAATCGCGCCGCGATATTGATCGTGTCGCCGTAGGCCGTGTAATCGAAGAACCGACCCCCGCCGAAATTTCCCACGCTGGCGGGGCCGGAATGCGCGCCGATTCGGGTTTCGCCCAGCGGGATACCCTTGTGCCGCCAGCGCTCCTGCAGCGACCGGGCGTAGCGATCCAAATCGAGCGCACAAGCCGCGGCAAGGGCCGCATGATTCGGCTGGTCCCCCGGCGCGCCGAACAGCACATGGAGCGCATCTCCAATGATCTTGGCGACGGTTCCATCATGTTGGAACACGATGTCCGCCATGCCGGTGAGATAGTCGTTGAGCAGCGGACTGAGGACGTCGGGTTCGAGAGTCTCGACCAGCGTGGTGAAGCCGGCGATGTCGGTAAACAGCGAGGTTATCTCGCGGCGCTGCCCCGCCAGACTGACGGCGTCGGCATCGCTTGCCAGCCGTAGCGCCAGGTTCGGAGAAAAGTAGCGTGACAGGGATGCGTGCGCGCGTTCCGCCTCCGACTGACGCCGTTGCGCCTCGCGCGTCGCCTCGACATGCCGGATCGTTCGGGCGATCGTCGTCTCGAGATCGCCGAAGTCGATCGGTTTTGTCAGAAAGTCGAACGCGCCGCGGTTCATGGCGACGCGGATATTGGCCATGTCGCCATAGGCCGACACGATGATGGTCGACAATGTTCCTTCGCGTTCCTGCAGCTTTTCCAGAAGCGAAAGCCCATCCATTCGCGGCATGTTGATGTCGCTGATGACCATGTCGACGGCCGGATCGGCCTGCAGCATCGACAAGGCCTCGATCCCATCGCGCGCAAAAGTAAAAACGACGGCGCCCTCCTTGATCTGGCGCCGGAATTTTTGCGACAGCAAGGATTCCAGGTCAGGCTCGTCGTCGACCACAAGGATGCGGCGGCAGTTCATGCGGCCTGCCCGATCCGCGACTCGATCTCGCTGCGCAGCGTTCCGAAATCGATCGGCTTTGTGAGCAGTGCCTCGGCACCGCCGTCCAGCGCCTTGCGCCGGGTGTCCGCGTCGCCATAGGCCGTTATCATGATGATTGGCACGTCCGGCCGGATCGCCTTGGCCTTTGGAAGAAGTTCGAGCCCGCTCATCCCCGGCATGTTGATGTCGGACAGGATCAGGATCAGTGAGGGAATGGACGAATCCGCAATCTTCTGCAGTGCCTCGGCGGCGGACTGGGCGAACATCATCGCGAAACGCTGCGCCCGCAATTCGCGGCGGAACTGTTGGCGAAACAGCGCCTCCACATCCGGTTCGTCGTCTACTACCAATACCAACAGACTCACGTCTACGCCCCCGGCTTTCCGAAAGACGCCGCATTGCGCGGCAATGTGATCCTGAATTCCGTGAACTCGCCCGCCTTGGTATCGACTTCGATCATGCCGGCGTGTTGCTTGACGATGATATCATGGCTGATCGAAAGACCGAGGCCGGTGCCCTCTCCGGCAGGTTTTGTCGTGAAGAAGGGGTTGAACATCTTTTCTTTCACCTCCGGCGGAATACCGGTGCCGTTGTCGCGGATTCGTATTTCCACCCGATCGCCGAGATCCCTGGTGGCTGTCAGCAGAATGGGTTCGAAGCTGCTTTCCGTGCTGTCGGCCTTGCGCTTGGTCGCGGCATAAAAGCCGTTCGAGATCAGATTCAGAAATACGCGCGTCATTTCCTGCGGGAACAGATCGACTTCGCCGGCGGCCGGATCGAAAGACTTCTCCAGGGTTATGTTGAACCCCTGCTTTTCCGCTCGGGCCCCATGGTAAGCCAGGTTCAGGCTCTCCTCGACAATCGCGTTGATGTCGACCGGACGATGCTCGCCGGATCCCGAGCGGGAATGCAGCAACATGTTCTTGACGATGGAATCGGCGCGCTTACCGTGCTGTACGATCTTTTCGAGATTGCCGCGCAGCATGTCGCTCAGCTCGGTCACCTCGGCGGCGATGCCGGGTTCGAGCTTCGCGCCCTTGACCGCTTCCTGCAACTCGTCGAGCAGTTCGGTAGAGATCGACGAAAAGTTATTGACGAAGTTAAGCGGATTCTTGATCTCGTGCGCAATGCCGGCGGTCAACTGGCCAAGCGATGCGAGCTTCTCAGTTTGAACCAGACGATCTTGAGCCGTCCGCAATTCGTTGAGCGACTTTGACAATTCGGCGGTGCGTTGCGCGACCTTCTGTTCGAGGCCCGCGTATGACTCTTCAAGTCGTTTGGTCATGTCGTTGAACTGATCGGCAAGCGCCTCCAGCTCATCTCCGGTCTTGACCGAGATCCGATGCGACAGGTCGCCGCTGCCGATGCGAGCAGCGCCGACCTGCAATGCGCGAATCGGCCCCACCATGCGGCGGGCCAGAAACATGCCGGCCAGTACTGCAAAGACCAGTGCGGCGAGCAGGATCAAGGCAAGACGCTGAAGTGCTGAATAAAGCGGCGCGTTGGCCTCATCGGCCGGCAGTTCGACGAAAACCTGCCATCCCAGTTTCGGGACCGGCGCATGCGCCGTCAGCACGCTCCGGCCCTGAATATTCTGGACAGCCTGCGTGAGGTCCGCGTTGCCTGCCCCGCCGCGAGCGGCCTTCACCTGCGAAAGATTCGACATATCGGTATTGCGCAGGACCAGGCTGATATCGGGGTGCGCGATCAGCCGGCCTTGGGCGTCGACGACATAGGCCTGCCCGCGTTCGCCGACCTTGATCTGCGAGACGACGTCCCAGATCAGCTTGAGATTGACCTCGGCAACGCTGACGCCGGCGTCCTTTCGCGTCCCGGAGATCGCGAGCGTCATATACGGCTCGGATTCGCGTCGGAAATACACCGGTCCATAATAGACCTTGTTGGCCACGGCATCTTTGAATTTCGGCTCCTGCGAATAGTCGGTGTTGCTGCCGATCACATCCATGGCGAGTCGCGAGACCCGCAGCCGCTCCTTGCCGGTCGCGTCGAGCTGCGACAACTCGGTGATGGCGGGAACCTGGCGAAGCAGCCGCAGCGCGTCGAACCTGCGCTGCTCGACCGTTCCCGTTGACCACGGCAACTGCGTCGTCCAGCCGAGCTGATTTTCGATCTCGGTCACGAATTGTCCGATCTTGGCTGACGCCGCCTCGGCCTGCTCGCGCTGGATCCGCACCAGCGCGTTCTTGTGCTCCCGATAATAGAACCAGACGTCGAAGATGCCGTTGGCTAACAGAGCGATGCTAACCACCGCCGCGAACAGTCCGACATATTTGGCAAACAGTCGGCTGCCCGCCCGCACCGGCGCGACCTGCGGCTGCTCGGGACTGACAGACGCACTGGCCTGTCCGACCGACGCGTCGTCGTGGGCGGACGTGATCGTCATCAGTCGCAGCGGATACGAGCGGAAACCGTCCCGATTTCTATCGGACCGAGCCTAGCATGACGAACGTACTGGCACTGGCGTGAAAACGGGACACATCTCATTCGATGACCTCATTCGCGCGCTGCATGAACGCTTCCGGGATGGCGATGCCCAGCAACTTTGCAGTCTTGAGATTCAGGATCATCTCAAACGCGCTCGGGAAAGTCACCGGCAACTCTGCCGGCTTTGCGCCCTTGAGGATTTTGTCAATGTAACCGGCCGTTTCCCGCATCATGGCATCGAAATCGGCCGAGTACGACATGAGTCCGCCGAGGCGCGGCAGGATGTGCGGGCTTCCAACCGTGGGCAGACCGTGCCTGGTCGCGAGTTCCATCGCTTCCTTGCGTACGAGGCTGCCTTGTATCACGACGGCTTCCGCGCGATTGGCGACCATGGTCGCGAACCCGGCGTCCAGCGGCTCCGATGGCCTCACCATGACCGGGACAACGTCGAGCCTCACAAGGACGGCGACACGCTGGATTTCGGTGAGATAGGGCTTGGTGAACGGGTCGGTCTGGTTGGCGAGTACGGCGATGCGTCGCGCCGCGGGCAAGAGCTCCCGGATCAGTTCGACGGTCTTGCCCGCGACTTCCACGGCGCCGG
>JBGTLX010000140.1:0-3309 GCA_041743855.1 Rhizobiaceae bacterium
ACGACAGACACCGGCGGGGCGCGGAAGTCGCGCCATATAATCTAAGTTCGGTAGGCACGGCCATGCGCCCCGCTTCCCGACCTTCGCTCTCCCTCATCCTGAGGTGTGAGCGAAGCGAGTCTCGAAGGACAATGGCCAGACCGCAATGCGGGGCGTGGCATCGGAGAAGTGCGATTGTCGGAAGCGCTCAAAAATATCTTCCGGCCACCCCAAGGATTTGCCAACGGCTTTCGTCCTACACTCAAATGATGGCGATGATGCTGGATGAAACGCAAGCCACCGACGCCGAGTTGATCGGGCAGGCGCAAAAGGGCGACCGCGCGGCCTTCGGCAGGCTTGTCGAACGGCATTATGATTTCGTCTATCGCGTGGCCTGGCGCTGGTGCGGTCGAAAAGCCGATGCCGAGGATGTTGCGCAGGAAGTCTGTGTGCGTCTCGGCCGCGCCATCCGCGACTATCATGGTGGCGCTAAATTCACGTCGTGGCTGTATGCCATGACGCTGAACGCCGCGCGCGACATGATGCGGAAAGCCGCGCGCGAGACGATAAAGACCGGGGCTTTCGGCGTTCACGCGCTGATTTCTGGCGTGCACCAAGCCGAGCCCGAGGACCGGTCCGAGACGCTGTGGGCGGCGGTCAGAAACCTGCCGGACAAGCAGCGCGACGCGGTGCTGCTGGTCTATGGCGAAGGGCTTTCGCACGCGGCGGCCGCAGATGCGATGGCCTGCGCGGAGGCGACGGTTTCCTGGCACATCCATGAAGCGAAGAAGCGGCTGAAGCAGATGATGCGTGAGGGCCTGCAATCATGATTCGTTTGGAGAGTGGTATGAGGAGAAATCGTTCAGTTCCAGGAGCGGAACCGAAGGCGGAGCCAATCTCCGTCGAGGTTTCGCGACGCCGAAATGGACGATTTCTTCCATATCCCTTCGGGACGCGGCGGATTTCGCGTCCGGGGTCGTGGAAAAGTCCCTGTGGTGGTCACCACCACGGCGTTCTTTTCGCCTGCCCAGACACGAAATCCGGCTCGCGCCACGCCCAAACAAATCATGATTGCAGGCCCCTAGCCGGGGAAGTGTGACCATGGTCGACGACAACGAACTCCAAAAACTCGGCGGCATGTCCGCACCGGCGCCCGGCGCCGCGGCGAAGGCCCGCGCGCTGGCAGCCGCAATGCAGGCATTCGACGAGAAAAATATGTCCGCCGCACCCCAAGGATCGGCAAAAAAGCTTCGTCTCACCGATCGAGCACACAAGCTCTGGAGAGAGATGATGAACAGGAAATTGCTCGCAACCCCGGCGCTCGCCGGGCTGGTTGTTTTGCCGATCGCCGGCTACGCCACCTTTTATCTGATGGATGAATCCCCGTTCAATTTCGGCGCGGACCATCGGGTCAGCGATGGACCCGCAGTCCGCGAACAGGACGTCACGGCCAAGCCGGAGCCTTTGAGGAAGAAAGCCGACGCGGATAGCGAAAGGCGCGATGCGCTGAGCGAGCTTTCCGCAGTAGAGGAAAGCTCGCCTGAGTCGGAAGCGGAGTCTCCGCAATCTCCCGCTCTGCTCACAAAACAAGCGCCGCGCAAGGATGCAGACGAAATGGCGCCCAGCGTGGCGGCTCCGGCGCCTGTGGACGCCGGCCGCTCGCGCCTCATGCAGGGCATCGACCCGGGCAACGCGCCGTCAGCGGAAATGATGACCGATCAGGTGATCGGCATTCTACCGCCCGAACCCATGCCGCAATCCGAGGAAAACCGCGACCGCATCGAGGATTTCAAGACCAATCCCGTCCGCTCCGCGCTCGAAGATCCGGTCTCGACCTTTTCGATCGACGTCGATACGGCGTCATACTCTTTTGTGCGCCGCTCACTGAAGGAGGGCGTGCTGCCGCAGGCCGACACGGTGCGCGTCGAGGAAATGATCAATTATTTCCCCTATGACTGGAAAGGCCCGGACACAGCCTCGACCCCGTTCAACTCGACCGTCTCGATCATGCCTACGCCGTGGAACGCCGGCACGAAGCTGATGCATGTCGCAATCCAGGGCTACGATCTCGCGCCGGCAGCGCAGCCCAGGGCCAATCTGGTCTTCCTGCTCGACGTGTCGGGTTCGATGGACGAGCCGGACAAGCTGCCGCTCCTGCAATCGGCGTTCCGGCTGCTCGTCAACAAGCTCAACCCCGAAGACACGGTGTCGATTGTCACCTATGCCGGCGACGCCGGCACGGTGCTGGAGCCGACCAGGGCGTCCGAGCGAGCGAAGATCCTGTCGGCCATCGACACGCTGACGCCAGGCGGCTCGACGGCGGGCGAAGCCGGCATCAGGGAAGCCTACCGGCTCGCCGAACAATCCTTCGTCGAGGGCGGCGTCAACCGGGTGATGCTGGCGACCGACGGCGACTTCAATGTCGGCCAGAGCGATGACGACGATTTGAAGCGGATCATCGAGGAAAAGCGCGAAAGCGGCGTCTTTCTGTCGGTGTTCGGCTTCGGCCGCGGCAACCTCAACGACCAGATGATGCAGACGATAGCCCAGAACGGCAACGGCACGGCGGCCTATATCGACACGCTGGCCGAGGCCGAAAAAGTGCTGGTGCAGGATGCGTCCTCGACGCTGTTCACCATCGCCAAGGACGTGAAAATCCAGGTAGAGTTCAATCCGGCCGCCGTCTCCGAATACCGCCTGATTGGCTACGAAACCCGGACGCTCGCCCGTGAGGACTTCAACAACGACCGCGTTGACGCCGGCGAGATCGGCTCGGGCCACTCGGTCACCGCGATCTACGAGATCACGCCGAAGGGCAGTACGGCTGAAGTGATCGACGACCTGCGCTACGGACAAGCGGCGACCGACAACGCCGCCGGCATCGCCAATGCCGGCGAATATGCCTTCGTCAAGATCCGCTACAAACTGCCGGATGAGGACATCTCCAAGCTGATCAGCACGCCTGTCACCAAAGCCAACGAGTTGTCGTCCTTCGACGCGGCGGCAACCGATCAGCGCTTTTCCGTGGCGGTCGCCGCTTTCGGGCAGAAACTGCGCGACGCCGATCAGGTCTCGAATTTCGGCTACGACAGGATCATGGAGATCGCTACCGCCGCGCGGGGAACGGACCCGTTCGGATACCGGGCCGAGTTTTTGTCGCTGATGCGCCTTGCCGACGCGCTCGACGGCGGCAACCGTTAAAGGCGAGGGCGGGGATGTCGCGCAGAACATGAGCGAGTGAGCGAACCGACGGAGAGCCATCTCCGCCGGCCTTTTTTTCGTTGCATGTCCGCCGTCGGTGCGCGACACCTCCCGATCAGGAGAATGCAG
>JBGTLX010000141.1:0-12723 GCA_041743855.1 Rhizobiaceae bacterium
GCGCCGCCCTGCCCGCCGACCTGGTCGTCTATGCGACCGGTTACGGCTCGATGAACGGCTGGGTGGCCGAACTGGTCAGCCAGGAGGTCGCTGATCGGGTTGGCAGGGTGTGGGGACTGGGTTCCGACACGACAAAGGATCCCGGCCCTTGGGAGGGCGAGCCCCGCAACATGTGGAAACCGACACAGCAGGAAGCGCTGTGGTTTCATGGCGGCAATCTGCACCAGTCGCGGCACTATTCGCAATTTCTCGCGCTTCAACTCAAAGCGCGCATGGAGGGCATTCCAACACCCGTTTACGGACTGCAGGAAGTTCATCATTTGAATTAAACGATCCGTGGCGGATTCGGTGCTGATTCAGGTCAGCCTAGGGCCGAGTGACCTAAAGGTCGACGGGCGAGCCCGGCATCCATGCGCGGCCGGACGCCTTTATGCTTTGACGCCGCTGATAGCTGTGTTCGATATTTCTGAATTGCTGATTGCTTGCCTTTGCTTATTGTCGAACAGCTGCTTTCTTGGCGGCTGTCGCATGGCTTGCGCATCAAAACGAGAAAGAAAACATGCCCGATTCTGCCTTGTGGGGAACATTTGTCGTGGCGTCGCTGGTGCTGCTGCTGACGCCCGGTCCGGCTGTGCTTTACATAATTGCCCGTTCGGTCGAGCAAGGGCGGGCTGCGGGTCTGGTCTCGGTGCTTGGCATCCATCTCGCCACCATCGTCCACATCACTGCGGCGGCGGTCGGGCTGTCGGCGCTGATTGTGTCGTCGGCGCTCGCCTTTGCAATCGTCAAGTATCTTGGAGCAGCTTATCTCATCTGGATCGGAATACGCACGCTGATGGCCAAGGACCTTGGAACGGAAACCCCCGTGCTGCCTGGCAAATCATTGCAACGAGCCTTTCGTGACGGCTTCGTGGTCAATCTCTTCAATCCCAAGACCGCGATCTTCTTTCTCGCCTTCCTTCCGCAATTCGTCGATACCGCGCGTGGCGGGCTGCACTGGCAGATACTTGTTCTTGGCCTCACCTTTATGGTGCTCGGCGTGCTGACCGATGGTACGTTCGCGCTTGTCGCCGGTTCAGCTGGCAACTTTCTGCGCCGCAACCTGCGCTTCCTGCGTCTTCAGCGATGGTTCGCCGGCGCTTCGTTCATCGGCCTTGGCGTCGTTGCAGCATTTGCGACGCGCAAGTGACGTTCACGCGATCCTGAATCGCGCGTGTTCAAAAAAGCCGGCCGCCATCCGGCACCTTGCGCTCGATGGCGCCGAGCACGACCTCGCCTTCCTCGTCGGGAAAACCGAGGGTCAGGACTTCGGACATGAGCTTGCCGATCTGGCGCGGCGGGAAATTCACTACCGCGAAGACCTGGCGTCCGACCAGACTGTCGGGCGAATAGTATTTTGTGATCTGCGCCGAAGACTTTTTCACGCCGATCGGATGGCCGAAATCGATCTTGAGTTTGATCGAGGGTTTTCGCGCTTCCGGATAGGCCTCCGCTTCGACGATCGTGCCGGCGCGGATGTCGACGCGGTCGAAATCCGCAAAACTTATCTCGGCCTTTTTCCCGTTTGAGTTCATGCGAAACTTTCGAAGTTTGCTTGGTAACTCGCTCTGCCGAGGCGAATGGCGTGGTTTTGGAGAACCGAAGCGAAGCGGACATTAGGTCCGTGAGCATCGGAAGCGCAGAAAACCGCGTCAGGCGTCCGGCAGAGTAGAGTTAGCAGGCGAACTTGGAGCATCGGACGGTTAAATGATCCCATTTAACCGTCCGATGCTTTATGCGTTGCCCTCGGTCTCGAACAAGACGCTCGCCAGCGCATCCCTGGCCGACGTGCCGGACCAGACGACGAACTGGAACGACTGGTAGTAGCATTCGCAGGCTTCTAGCGCGCTCGACAGCAGAACCTCGACTTGCTGGCTGGTCGGCTCGGCGCCGCCGGCAAGCAGCAGCGACTGGCGAAACATGATCGCGCCCTCCTGCTCCCAAAGGTCGAAATGGCCGAACAGCATCTGCTCGTTGATCAGCGACAGCAGCCGCATGATTTCCAGCGCCCGCGCCTCGGGCACCTTGATGTCGAATGCGCAGGCAAGATGGAGCGCTTCGAAATCCTCCATCCAGGAAAAGGAGACCTGATAGTCGGTCCATGTGCCGGCGACGGAGATGGATATCTCGTCGTCGCCCGAGCGCTCGAAAGCCCAGTCATTTGTATGCGCGACCTGCTCGATGACATCCACCGGGTGGATTTCGCGGGCAATGTCGAGTTCAATCAATTCCATGAATGCTTCCTGTCGTTGCGGGAGCGCCACCGCAGGCTCCGCGGAGAGGCACACACGAACAAACTTTCGTTTACTCAAAAAGCTTGGAGCAACTGTGGCGCAGGGCGGGAGGCGACCTGCTGCCGGCGCATGACGACGCTCCGAATCATGCAACAAATTCAGTCTATTGATGCGGAGTCGCGTGAACAGCCCCTTTTTGCGCGGCGCAGCACAATGGTGTGGAAACTGCCTGTCACAAAGATTCACACAAGCCGGATAAGCGATTCAGGAGAAAGCGCTTTTTTGAATCGGGCTTTGTGGAAAAGTTTATCGATTTATTTTTTTGGACGGGATTTCGGAGCACCCTCGGCCGCTGTGGCGGCCGCATTTGGGCCGGATTGACCGGCGAGGCGCGCTTCCAGCGCATCGATGCGCTGGCCAAGCGCCTTGTTTTCGGCGCGCGCCTTGACCGCCATTTCACGCACGGCTTCGAACTCCTCACGCTGGACGACATCCATCGAATTCAGGATTTTTTCGGCCTGCCCCTTGAAGGCCGTCTCCATTTCGCGGCGCACGCCCTGGGCTGCGCCCGCGGCGTCCGTCATCAGCTTCGCGAATTCATCGAGAATGCGGTTTGGTCCGGTCGCCATGGCAGTAACCTCTTTGCTCGTCAATCGAAGTAGTCGCGCCATGACGAAATTGCAAGATTGGAGGCTTCTCCGGGAGGCAGGCCGCCTTGACCCTGCAAACACCCTGTCCCATGGTCCGCGCCGACCTCACCCGCCGGAGCGCCCGTTGATCCAGACCATCGTTCTGCCGCTGGCAGCCCTGCCCTTTCCGGAGATCGATCCGGTCATCGTCCAGTTCGGACCGCTCGCCATCCATTGGTACGGCCTGGCCTATGTCGTCGGCATCCTGTTCGCTTGGTGGTATGCTAAGCGGCTGGCCGCCGACACGCGACTCTGGCCCAACGACATAGTCCCCATGAAGCCGGAAGATCTCGACGACTTCCTGGTCTGGGCGGCTGTCGGCGTGGTCCTGGGCGGGCGCGTCGGCTACATCCTTTTCTACGACTTCGCCCGCTACCTCGCCAATCCGCTCGACATCTTCGCGTTGTGGCAAGGCGGTATGTCGTTCCACGGCGGCTTTTCGGGAACGGTGCTTGCCATCATCCTGTTCGCCCGCAAACGCGGCATCAGCGTGCTGACCATGCTGGACGTCATCGCGGCGGGCGTGCCGGTCGGGCTCGGGCTCGTGCGGCTGACCAACTTTATCAATTCGGAACTTTGGGGCCGCGTCACCGACGCGCCCTGGGCGATGGTGTTCCCCAACGGCGGCGCGGATGCGCGCCACCCCAGCCAGCTCTATGAAGCCGCGCTTGAAGGGCTTGCGCTCTGGCTGGTGCTGCGCATCCTGACCCATCGTTTCGGCAGGCTGCGGACGCCGGGCTTCGTCGGCGGGGCCTTCGTGGCAGGCTACGGCGCATCGCGCATCTTCGTCGAATTCTTCCGCGAACCTGACCAGCAACTCGGCTATCTGTTCGGCGGCTGGCTGACGATGGGCATGCTGCTGTCGCTGCCCATGGTGCTGGTCGGCGTCGTAGCGATGCTGTTGGCCAGGCCATCGGCCCAACGCCGCACGGCATGAGCGGACTGCGCGACAGGATCGCGCGGCTGATCGAGGCCGCCGGCCCGATGAGCGTCGCGGACTACATGGCGCTCTGCCTCTTCGACCCCGACGCGGGTTATTACACCACGCGCCAGCCTTTCGGCGTCGACGGGGACTTCACCACCGCGCCGGAAATCAGCCAGATCTTCGGCGAACTGATCGGCGTCTGGGCCTATTCCGCGTGGACCGCGCTTGGCCGTCCGGTTCCGGTAACCATCGCCGAAATCGGCCCCGGCCGCGGCACGCTGATGAAGGATGTGCTGCGCACGCTGGCGCGCCTCGATGCAGGTCTGGTAAGCCGGGCTTCGTTCGCTCTGGTTGAGATCAGCCCAAAACTCGCGGCGGTGCAGAGGGCGACGCTTGGCCGTCACGACGCCGACATCTCTTGGCATCAAACGATCGACACGCTGCCATCGGCCCCGCTGATGGTGGTGGCGAACGAACTCTTCGATGCGATTCCAATTCGCCAGTTCATGCTGACCGGCGGACACTGGCGCGAACGCTGCATCGGCCTCGACGAGGCGCAACAACTTTGCTTTGCCACCGGCGCGGGTCTGCTCGATCCATCCCTGCTTCCCCTCGAAGCGGCCGATGCCCCACCCGGCTCGATCTTCGAAGTTTCGAGTAGAAGAAACGCCCTCATGGACACCATCGCCGGCCGGATCGCCGACAACGGCGGCGCCGGCCTGTTTTTCGACTATGGCCATCTGGAGCCCGGCCTCGGCGATACGCTGCAGGCGGTTCGAACACATCGCTATGAAGGCGTGCTGCAAAATCCCGGCGAGGCCGACCTGACCTCGCATGTCGATTTCGCCACGCTGGCTGCGGTCGCGCGCGCCAGGGGCCTCGATGCGCATGTCATGACGCAAGGTGACTTCCTTGTGCGTAGCGGACTACTCGAACGCGCCGGACGTCTTGGCGCTGATGCGGACCCCTCTTTCCGCCAAAAAATCTCCGCCGATGTGGAGCGTCTCGCCAGCCCCCACGCCATGGGCAATCTGTTCAAGGTGCTGGCGGTCCTGCAGCCGAACACCGCCGTTCCGCCCTTCGGACCCGCCCGTTGACATGCCAAATCGGCTGTCCCACTCTCCCGCCGCCAGAGTGAGAGATGGGTTGGCGAGGTATGCTTTGCCTTGACGAAACCGTCCCCGGAGACAACAAGGCGGCGATGCTGACCACAACCAAGCCGGACCCGCTCCGGTCCCCGCTGCTCGACCAGACCGCGTTTTCGGGCATCCGCCACGGCTATTTCACCCGCACCGGCGGCGTCTCCGACGGCATTTATCGCGGGCTGAACACCGGGACAGGTTCGGCCGACAAGCCCGGCAACGTCGCCGAGAATCGCGCCCGCGTCGCCAGTTGGCTCGGCGTCGGCGTCGATCATCTCCTGACCGCGCATCAAATCCATTCGCCGGACGTGATCGTCGCGCGCGAGCCCTTCGCCGGCGCGCGGCCGAAAGCTGACGCGATCGTCACCGATCGTCCGGGCATTGCCGTCGGAGCCTCCTCGGCCGACTGCGGACCGGTTCTGTTCGCCGATCCCGACGCCAGGATAATCGGCGCGGCCCATGCCGGCTGGAAGGGCGCGTTCACCGGAGTTCTCGAAAACACGATCTCCGCCATGGAGCGGCTTGGCGCAACACGCGAGCGCATCGTCGCGGTGCTCGGTCCCTCGATCAGCGCTGTCAATTACGAGGTCGGACCGGAATTCGTCGACCGGTTCGTCGAGACCAATCAGGGCAATGCGCGATATTTCAGCCCCTCGCCAAATGCCGGACATTCGATGTTCGATCTCAACCTCTACACGGTGGACCGGCTGCGCCGGGCTGGCCTAGTAGCCGACATGCTCGGTCGCTGCACCTATGCCGAGGACAATCTTTTCTACTCCTACAGGCGCAGCACGCATCTCGGGCAAGCGGATTACGGGCGGCACATATCCGCGATAGTTCTGGAGGACGATTGATGGCTCTACACTTCGAACGCTCGGAATTCGATGCCCGCCGCGACCGGCTGATGATCGAGATGGCCGAGAAGAAACTCGACGCCATACTGCTTTTCGCCCAGGAAAGCATGTATTGGCTCACCGGCTACGACACGTTCGGCTTCTGCTTTTTCCAGTCCCTTGTCGTGAAGTCCGATGGCTCGATGGTGCTGTTGACCCGTTCGGCGGATTTGCGGCAGGCGCGCCAGACCTCGATCATCGAAAACATCGTCCTGTGGACCGACCGGGATGGCGCCAATCCCGCGATCGATCTGCGCAATATGCTCAACGACCTCGATCTGCTCGGGGCGCGGATTGGCATCGAATACGACACGCACGGCCTTACCGGCTTCAACTCGCGCCGCCTCGACGAGCAGCTTCAGACATTCGGCCAGATTTCCGACGCGTCCGGCATCGTCGGCCGTCTGCGCCTGTTCAAGAGCCCGGCCGAAATCAAGAAGGCCGAGCGGGCGGCGGTGCTTGCCGACGACGCGCTCGACGCGGCGCTGCCGCTGGTCAAACAGGGCGCCGACGAGGGTGCTATCCTCGCCGCCATGCACAGCGCCATTTTTTCGGGCGGCGGCGATTACCCGGCCAACGAATTCATCGTCGGCTCGGGTCCCGATGCGCTGCTCTGCCGATACAAGGCCGGCCGCCGCAAGCTCACCAAGAACGATCAGATGACGCTCGAATGGGCGGGCGTCTTCCACCACTACCACGCCGCCATGATGCGAACGGTTTTGACCGGAAAGGTTTCCAAGCGTCATCAGACCCTTTTCGACGCGGCGCACGCATCCCTGCTGGCTGTCGAAAAGGCGATGGCGCCGGGCAACACTTTCGGCGATGTCTTCGACGCCCATGCCCGCACCATGGAAGCGCACGGATTGACCAAGCACCGGCTGAACGCCTGCGGCTACTCGCTCGGCGCGCGCTTTACGCCTTCATGGATGGACATGCCGATGTTTTATCAGGGCAATCCCGAACCGATCGCGCCGAACATGACGCTGTTCGCCCACATGATCATCATGGATTCCGAAACCGAGACGGCCATGACGCTCGGACGCACCTACCTGACGACCGATTCGCAGCCCAGGCCGCTGTCTCGCCATGATCTCGACTTGATCGTGCAGTGAGTCCTATGCAGGGGATCGCCGCAGACTATCGCCGGCATCAGAGGGGATTGAGGAGATGAGACGATCGCTTTTGTCGGCCGTGGTCATGTTCGCCGCCCTTGCGATTTCCGCCTGCAGTTCGACGCAAGACGTTCTCGAACCTTCGGCGATAGCTCCGACCTCAACCGTCGACAGCGCCTTTCCGGCGCAGAGCGAGACCGCAACGACGCAGCCAGCGCCAGCCGCCAGCGCTATGCTGCCCCCCGCGGTCGCAGCGAAAACACGCCTGCGTTTCGATCCGATCGTCGGCGCGACCGTCGAAGCGGCAACCCCGCTCACCGAGCGTCTTGCGACCAGCGCCCGGGTGCGCGGGATGAAGCTCGCCGGCAGCGCCGATCCATCGGCGACCCATGTTCTGAAAGGCTATTTTTCGACGCTCACCGAGGGCGGCGAAACGACGGTCATCTACGTCTGGGATGTTTATGACCTCTCCGGCAATCGTCTGCACCGCATAAACGGACAGCAAAAAGCGCCGTCCATCGGCGGCGACGGCTGGGCCGGCGTCCCGCCGGCCACCATGCAGGCCATCGCTGACGTGACCGTGGAGCAACTTGCCGTGTGGCTGGCAACCAGGACCGGCTAAAGAGTCCAATTCGCGGCGGCGAATTTTGGGATTACACCTGCGACGGATGAACGGATGCTTGCAATGGCGGCGCATGCCGCTAAAAGCCCGCATATCTGGAGCATCCGATGCTCTAAGTGGCCGCTCGCCAGGGACGCTGCATGAAACTTTTCGCGGGGAATTCCAACCGAGTGCTGGCCGAAGCCGTCGCCCGCTATCTCAACATTCCGATTGGAAAAGCCAGCGTCCGGCGTTTCGCCGATCAGGAGATCTTTGTCGAGATCCAGGAGAACGTGCGCGGCGAGGATGTTTTCATCCTGCAGTCGACATCCTTCCCGACCAACGATCATCTGATGGAACTCCTGATCATGATCGACGCCTTCATGCGCTCGTCTGCCCGCCGCATCACCGCGGTCATCCCCTATTTCGGCTATGCGCGGCAGGACCGGCGCGCCTCGGGCCGCACGCCGATCTCGGCCAAGCTCGTGGCCAATATGATCTCAATGGCGGGCGTCGATCGCGTGCTGACACTTGACCTGCACGCCGGCCAGATCCAGGGTTTTTTCGACATTCCGACCGACAACCTTTTCGCCGTCCCGGTCATGGCCCGCGACGTCAAGGCAAAATACAAGCAACTGGCCAACGTCATGGTGGTTTCGCCCGATGTCGGCGGCGTCGTGCGCGCGCGTGCGCTGGCCAAGCGTCTCGACGCCCAGCTCGCCATCGTCGACAAGCGCCGCGAGCGGCCCGGCGAGTCGGAAGTCATGAACGTCATCGGCGATGTCGACGGCAAGGATTGCCTCCTCATCGACGACATCGTCGATTCGGGCGGCACGCTCTGCAACGCGGCCGACGCGCTGCTGGCAAACGGGGCGACCAGCGTCACCGCCTACATCACGCATGGCGTGCTGTCAGGGGGCGCGGCAGCGCGCATCGCCGGATCGAAGCTTCAGGAATTGATCATCACCGATTCAATCCAGTCGACCGCAAGTGTGGCTGCGGCGCACAACATCCGCGTCGTCTCCATCGCCGACCTGATCGGCGAGGCAATCTCGCGCACGGCTACCGAGGAATCGGTGTCGAGCCTGTTCGATTGACGGTGGCGTTATGAACGGCCCCAGACGATTCTGGTTGATTGCGGGGCCGAATGGAGTCGGCAAGACCACATACGCGTTCCGCAATGTCCCGGCCGTCAGCGGCTCGATGAACTTCGTCAACCTCGATGAGATCGCGCGGGGATTGTCGCCGTTGGACCCGCAATTGGCGGAGCGTGAGGCCGCAAGAATAGCGCTTTCCCGAGCCCGCGACTTCATCGCACGGGGAATAGTCTTTTCGATGGAAACGACCATGGCCGGCCGGACCCAACTCGCGCTGCTGAAGGAGGCGCGGCGAGAAGGCCTGTCACCCGCGCTCCTCTATTTCTCCGTCCAAAACCCTGAGATTTGCCTTGAGCGTATTGCACGGCGGGTTGCCGAAGGGGGACACGACGTGGCCGAAGCAATCGTGCGTCGACGGTTCCAGCGCAGTCACGAAAACCTGTCGGCGTATTGCGCCGCCGCGGATCTCTGGCGGGTCTATGAGGCGTCCGGACCAAAACCCTGTCTCGCTGCGGAGGGGAAGGGATTGGAATTGACCCATGTCGATCCCGATTGCCTTGCGGCAGGCAACGCGGCGATTCGAGCCTTTGTCCGCAATCTATCGAGGTCATAGGCCAAGAAAGAAAAGCCCACGGTATTCGACTGAAAAAAACCTTCGCAATCAGTCGGATAGCGCTGCTTTCCGACTCTCTTGTGATGGCTCAGGCAAGTGTCCACGCCATGCCCGCCACCCCTGCGGCGCCCAGCATGGCGATCATGTTGGCATGATAGCGGATCAGGGCAATCCCGGTCGCAAAAGCAATGATTGCCGCGGCAAAATCGAAGCTCGAAGGATCGGGCGCAGGAATGATGATCGGCCCCACCTGCCGTTCTCCGACCTTGCCGAACAGGACATGCAGACTGAACCAGACGCCGAGATTGGCGATGATGCCGACCACGGCTGCGGTAACGGCGGCAAGCGCGCTCGCCAGCCAGCGGATGTTTCGCACCGTTTCGACATAGGGCGCGCCGACGAAAATCCACAGGAAACACGGCGCGAAAGTAAACCACAGCGTCACCAGCGCCCCGGCGAGACCGCCCGTCAGCGGATCGAGACCGGACAGGCGCGCGCCACCGAGGAAGCCGACAAAGACCAGCACGAGGATGAGCGGACCCGGCGTCGTTTCGGCAAGGCCAAGGCCGATCAGCATCTCGTCCGGAGCAAGCCAGCCATGGACCTCGACCGCCTGCTGCGCGACATAGGCAAGAACTGCATACGCGCCGCCAAACGTGATGGCAGCCATCTTGGAGAAGAACCCCGCTTCCACCGTAAAAACGTGGCCGCCGCCCAAAACCATGTGCAACGCCGCCAAAGGCCCTAGCCAGATTGCAAGCCATAGAGCCAATGTCGAAAAGAAACGGCTGGCGCTCGGCTTCGTCCACTCGGGCATGGCCAGTTCCGGCGCGGTGGTCACCTCGTTTTCCTTCACAGCTCCCCTACCGTAAAGATGCGTCAGCGCTCCGAACGCGGCGGCGGTCAGGATGATCAGCGGGAACGGCAGTTTTAGAAATGCGATGGCGAGGAAGGCCGCTATTGCGATCAACACGGACTGCCGTCCCTTGAGCGCGCGCTTTGACACCTTGATCAGCGCTTCCAGAACAACCGCAAGGACCGCCGCCTTGAGGCCAAACAGCAGCCCCTGAACCAGCGGGACATCGCCGACCAGCAGATAGCTGGCGGAAAGCACCGTCAACACCAGCGCGCCCGGGAGTACAAACAGCAGCCCGGCGACGAGACCACCCCGCACCCCGTGCAGCAGCCAGCCGATGTAGGTCGCCAGTTGCATCGCTTCCGGGCCGGGCAGCAGCATGCAGTAGTTTAACGCGTGCAGGAACCGCGCCTCGTCGAGCCAGCGTTTCTCCTCGACCAATATCCTGTGCATCAGCGCGATCTGCCCGGCGGGCCCGCCGAACGACAGCAGCCCGACCTTGGCGAAGGTTTTTGTCACTTCCGCAAAGGATGGTTCGATCGAACGAGTTGGCAGCGCGCCCATGGTCACGCCTTCACCGGCCAATTGTGCGTTTCCTGGCGGGCATGGCGGCACCAGCCATAGAGCGCGTCGTAAAGGATCATACCCTTCTCCAACTGGGCGAGGTCGTCATCCTCGGTCGCCGACAGACCGAGCGAGACGGCAAGAAGCCCAGCGGCTTCCGGCTCAAGGTCGAGCCTTGCGGTATCGGCGCCGCGAACGATACGGGCAAGATGATCGAGAGGCGGGTGGCTTAGGCCGAATTCGGCGATAAGCGTATCGAAGGAGCAATCTTCACCACGATGCGAATAGAGAACGCCATCGATGTCGTAGGGAATGGCCTGAATTTCCTCGGCGACATCCAAGACCCATTCGGCGACGACGAAGTGAAAGATCGCGTGCGGATCGATGAAGCGGCGGATCAGCCAGGGGCAGGCGACGCGGTCGATCTTCGGCCGCTCCCTGGTTACCCATATGCTCGGCCCGGCATCGACGGTCACGCCAGGGTTCGCGGCAACCGTGACGCCTCCCGCCGCCTCATAGGCATCGAAGCCGCCCTCCAGAACAGCCACGGCCGCACCCGCAACGGCCAGCCGCGCGGCGGCTATCTCGCTGACATTGTGGCCGTGCGCGCAAGAGACGACGATCTGCCGGCCGTCGGCAAATTCATGCAGCCATTCCGAGGTTTTCATGTGATCGCGCCACACAGAGCCGGCGATGCGCTTGCCGGCGTTTGTGAATACGTCGTGCCGGCGCACGTCGATGACATGCGGAAACCGGCTCGTGCCGGTCACTGCGATCAGTTGCTGGGCTGATATTCTTTGGGGCATGGTGTCCTCCGCACGAGCTTGCGAAGGCGGAGCTTGGGCCGAAGCCTTCAGCGGGGAGTCCACCAAAATCCCCATCGACAGATATTAGCCCGCCGTCGTTCCTGTTTCAATGGCCTATCCGGGGGCTTGCATCCTGAAGTCCCGACCCAAACTTGCCACGCCGAACACCATCAGCTATAGAGCCGCCACCCGCGTAGACACCCTTGGAGGCAACGCGGCGGAGGGCCGTCCGGCTCGCATGATCCCCGAAAAATGCAATTGCTGTTTTCGGGTCAGGTCATGCGCAGGCAAGACGGCTTTCGACGTTTACGGGCAAGCCCGCGAACGCTCCAGTAAAAACCGAAAGGAAATGCCATGAGCCACGATACTTACGAGCTCAAGGCCGAAGTACGCGAACAGGTCGGTAAGGGGTCCGCCCGTGAAGTTCGCCGCAACGGTAAAGTGCCTGCAGTCATCTATGGCGATAAACAGCCTCCCCTGGCGATCGCCCTGTCCTACAAGGACGTCTACTACAAGATCCATGGCGGCGGTTTTCTGACCACCATCGCCACGATCGACGTCGACGGAAAGAAGGTTCAGGTCCTGCCGAAGGACTACCAGCTCGATCCGGTTCGCGATTTTCCGATGCATGTGGATTTTCTGCGCATCGGCAAGGACACGGAAGTCAACGTCAACGTTCCTGTTCACTTCATCAATGAAGACAAGTCGCCCGGCATCAAGCGCGGCGGCGTTTTGAACATCGTTCGCCACGACGTCGACTTTCATTGCCCGGCAAACGCCATCCCCGACTTCATCACGGTCGATCTGGCTGGCACCGACATCGGCGATTCGCTCCACATCTCGGCTGTAAAGCTGCCGGAGGGCGTCAAGCCGGTGATTTCGGATCGCGACTTCACCATCGCCACCATCGCCAGCTCCTCGGCCATGAAGCCGGATCCGGCCGATGAAGTGGCAGTGGTCGACGTTCCGGAAGCGGAAGAAGAAAAAGACGAAGCCGACGAGAAATAGTCCCGGCGTCCGGAGGCAAAACCAGTGCTTGTCTTTGCTGGTCTCGGCAATCCGGGTGCGAAATACGCGAACAACCGGCACAATGTCGGCTTCATGGCGGCGGACGCGATTGCCCGCCGCCATGGTTTTTCGCCCTGGACGAAG
>JBGTLX010000142.1:0-4288 GCA_041743855.1 Rhizobiaceae bacterium
CTTTTCGGACAGATTGGCCTGGCGTTCCTCGACCGACCGGCAGGTGCGCATGGCCGGCGCAACGCGGCGCTTGAGAAAGCCGGCCCAGGTGTCGTTGCCCGGCACGACCGCCTCGTCGAGCGCCTGGAGCCGCTCCTGCACTATGCCGTCATAGGCGCGGCTTGCGCCGAAACGGTAGAGGCTGGCCGCAGCATCGGCTTCGAGTTCGGCGGCAAGTTCCGTCAGTTCGGCGAGCAACGCCTGGCTGTCGCGCTTTTCGGCGGCCTTCATCTCGCCGGTGATGTCGGCCAGCCTATCCTCGATCCGCCGCACCCGGGCCGACAGGGACTGCGCCAGCGGCAGGCCGAGCATGGCCAGCGTCCGATAGGTCTCGATGTCCATCAGCCGCTGGCACAACGCGCCGGTGCGCGCCGGCGTCAGGCCGCGATCGAGGATCAGGACCCGCGTCATGCCGTCGCCATCCTGGCGGAAGTCTGTGATGGCGGCTGCCTTGCCGGCCTCGACCAGCGAATAGCAAAGGCTGGCCGGATCGAAACCGTCGATCAGCCGCTCGGTCGCCGGCGTCCATTCGCGGATTTCGAGCCTGATGCCGGAAATGACGGTACCCGGCGGGCTGAACCCGTTGCCAAAGGGCGAGACCTCCCGCGCGCGGCCATCGCCGGCGAGCGGACCCTCCCACAGATAGGTCGAAAACTCGGTGTGCCGCTCCCAGCGTAGCGAGCCCTTGCCCCATTTCATCGCGTGGTGGCGGGCCTGCCGGTCGGGCGCGGCGATGCCAAGGCGGCGCGACAGTTCCGACAGGACCGCGTGGTCGACGGCCTGGCCGCCCTCGGTCATGAAGGATAGCTGGATCAGCGCGCGCGGCTTTTCGATCAGCGGATGAGGCCGCGCATGCACTTCGCCGATAGCGCCCGGCCGGCCTTGATGGGCGGGAAAGCCCATGACGCTGCCGGTGGAAAGCGCGATTGGCTGGGACGGTTCGTCCGACACCGGGTCACCCTTTGAATTGCCGAAGACGGCACGTCCTCTACGTCAATCCGGGGCCTAAGCAAACCGGTTTTGCCCGCCGCGCCGCCGGATCGTCAGCGCGGCGGCTTTCCCGCCGACGCTCATCTGGATAATTAAATTGACCAGTCCCGCGAGATGACTATTCTCTAACGAGCCATGCCGGCCAACCCGGGAAGCGCCTTGGGCGAGATTTTCTCCAGAATAGAGCATTCGCGAACCGCCGACGAGGTGGCGCAGCAAATCGAAAGCCTGATCCTCGAAGGGGTTTTGCGGGTCGGCGACCGGTTGCCGGGCGAGCGCGAGTTGTCGCGGCAGTTCGACGTGTCGCGTCCGATCCTGCGCGACGCGCTGAAGGCGCTGGAAGCGCGGGGTCTGCTGGTGACGCGGCATGGCGGCGGCACGCATGTCGCCGACGTGATCGGGCAGGTTTTTACCAAGCCGGTGCTGGATCTGTTCGCCACGCATCGCAAGGCGGCGGGCGACTATCTCGAATACCGCCGCGAGATCGAGGGGGTGGCGGCCGACTACGCGGCGCGCCGCGCGACCGCGGACGATCTCGCTCTGCTCGACCGGATCGTCGAGCGCATGCGGGCGGCGCATCGGGCGGACGATTTCGAGGAAGAGGCGGCGATCGACGTGGAATTCCACCATGCGGTCGGCGAATGCGCGCACAACATCATCCTGCTGCACACGCTGCGCTCTTGCTACCGGCTGCTGTCGGACGGCGTGTTCCAGAACCGGCTGCTTGTGTTCGGCGTGTCGGGCGCGCGCGAAGAACTTCTGGCGCAGCACCTGGCGATCCATGAAGCGGTTCGCCGCGGCGATCCGCTCGCCGCGCGCAAGGCTGCGATGGACCACATCACCTATGTCGAAGCCGCGATGGGCGAGGCCGAACGAACCGGCGACTGGCAACGCGTGTCGAGGCTGAGGCTGAAGCAAAGGACGGCGGATGCGGTTTAGTCTGGTGATTGCATCGGGAAAGGTCGGCTCGTCCGTTCCTTGCATGGGATACATATGATGACCGACCAACCCAAACCCCGCGTCGGCCTGTTCGTCACCTGTCTCGTCGACCTGTTCCGCCCGACGGTCGGTTTCGCCGCGATAAAGCTGATCGAGGACGCCGGCTGCACGGTCGAGGTTCCGATGGCGCAGACCTGCTGCGGGCAGCCGGCCTACAATTCCGGCGACCGCGCCGATACGCGCTTGATTGCCGAGAATACGATAACGGCATTCGAGGAGTTCGACTACATCGTCGCGCCGTCCGGCTCCTGCGTAGGCATGCTGAAAAAGCACTATCCCGGCCTGTTCATCGGCGACGCCAAATGGGAAGCGCGCGCCGCGGCATTTGCCGCGAAGGTGCATGAACTGGTCAGTTTTCTGGCCGACATACGGGGTATGCGGAGCGTAGCCGTCAGCCAGGACGCCACCGTGACCTATCACGATTCCTGCTCAGGCCTGCGCGAACTCCAGATCAAGGCGCAGCCGCGCGCGCTGCTTAACTCCATCGATGGGCTAAAGCTGGTCGAGTTGCAGGACGCGGATGTGTGCTGCGGTTTTGGCGGCACGTTCTGCGTCAAATATTCCGACATCTCCAACGCCATCGTCGAGCAGAAGACCGCCTGTATCGCAGCCTCAGGGGCGGACACGCTGCTTGCCGGGGACCTCGGCTGCCTGATGAACATGGCCGGCAAGCTGAAGCGCGAGGGGTCGGGCGTCGCGGTGCGGCATGTGGCGGAAGTGCTCGCCGGGATGCTTGATGCGCCGCCGATCGGAGGGAGGTAGGCGATGCAAATAACCTCGCCCGCCTTCAAGGAAAACGCCAGGGGCGCGCTGGCCGACGCGCAGTTGCAGCAGGCGCTGGGCAATGTGCGCTCGGGCTTCATCGACAAGCGCAGACGCGCGATCGACGCGCTGCCGGAATTCGACGCGCTGCGCGACAGCGCCAAGAGCATCAAGGACCACACGCTCGAGCACCTCGATCTCTATCTCGAGGCGTATGAAGCCAAGGTGAAAGCGTCCGGCGGCCATGTGCATTGGGCCGAGACCGCCGAGGATGCGCGAAAAATCATCCTCGACATCTGCCGCGGGGCCGGCGCGCGCACGGTGACCAAGGGCAAGTCGATGATCACCGAGGAGATCGCGCTCAACGATTTTCTCGAAAAGCAGGGCATCCGCCCGGTCGAGACCGACCTCGGCGAATACATCATCCAGTTGCGCGGCGAACATCCGAGCCACATCATCGCGCCCGCCGTCCACGTTACCCAGGCTCAGGTGGAGGCGGATTTTCGCCGCGTGCATGATCATCTGTCGCCGAACCGCGACCTGTCCGAAGCGGAAGCTCTGCTCGATGAGGCAAGGCGCGTGCTGCGCTCGGAGTATTTTGACGCCGATGTCGGGATCACCGGCGCGAACTTTCTGATCGCCGAGACCGGCACGTCGATCATCGTGACCAATGAGGGCAATGGCGACCTGACGCAGCTTCTGCCCGAGGTCCACATCGTCGTCGCCTCGATCGAGAAGGTCGTGCCGACGCTGGAGGACGCCGCGCAAATCCTACGCGTGCTGGCGCGCTCGGCGACCGGCCAGGACATGAGCGTCTATACGACGCTGTCGACCGGCCCGCGCCGGAAGGGCGATGTCGACGGGCCGCGCGAATATCATGTCGTGCTGCTCGACAATGGCCGCTCGGCGATGCTCGGCACCGAGTTTCAGGACATGCTGCGCTGCATACGCTGCGGCGCCTGCATGAACCATTGCCCGGTCTATCACGCGGTCGGCGGCCATGCCTATGGCTGGGTCTATCCCGGACCGATGGGCGCGGTGCTGACCCCGTCGCTGATCGGCGTCGACAAATCCGGCCACCTGCCCAACGCCTCGACCTTTTGCGGACGCTGCGAAAGCGTGTGCCCGATGAAGATTCCCTTGCCGAAGATGATGAGGCACTGGCGCGAGCGCGAATTCCAGCGCGGGCTCAATCCGGCCGCGCAACGCTACGGGCTGAAATTCTGGGCGTTCTTCGCCAGGCGGCCGGCCCTCTATCGCGCCGCCGCAGCGCTCGGCATCCCGCTGCTGGCGAGGCTCGGCGGCCCCAGTCAAAGCTTCGGCTGGCTGCCTTTCGCGGGCGGCTGGACGAAACACAGGGAATTGCCGGCGCCGGAAGGCCAGACTTTCATGCGGCAGTTCGCAAAGCGCGGCGCGACGGCTGGAAAGGCGCGGCCATGAGCGGGCGCGAAGCCATTCTCAACAAGGTGCGCGGGTCGTTGAAAGCGCCGGCCGGCGA
>JBGTLX010000143.1:0-9221 GCA_041743855.1 Rhizobiaceae bacterium
CAGCAGGACTTTCCTGCGATCCCAGAGGTCGGAGAGGTAGCCCAGCGGGTACTGGATGATGGCGCCGCCGATGATGCCGACGCTGATGAAGGTGACGACATCGGTCAGCGACATGCCGATCTGTTCGGCATAGACCGGCGATAGCGTCCGGAAGGCGCTGTTGGTCATCCCGACCGCCACGCAGCCGATGCAGCCGAGCGGCGAAATGCGCCATACGCGCCCCAGGTCGAGCTTGACATCTTCGGGTGGGGTAGGATTGGAGCGATCGCCGAGCGACACCGGCACCAGCGACAGCGTGACCATGATCGACATGATGGCGAAAATGGCGAAGCCGTCGGCGCCGAAAACCGGGATCAGAAACTGCGCGCCCGTCACCGAGCCTATATCGATGATGCGATAAAGCGCGAGCACCCGGGCGCGATCGTGGTTCGAGACGCCCGAATTGAGCCAGCTTTCCATGACCGTGAACAGGCCAGCAAAACAGAAGCCGGTGGCGAACCGGATCAGCGACCATGTCATTGGATCGATGAGTAGGACCAGTAGCAGGGCGCCCGCCGAGGCGATGGCGGCCAGCGCGGAAAAGGCGCGCACATGGCCGACCGCTTTCATGATCCGCGTGATGAACACGCAGCCGAGCAGGAAGCCGGCGAAATAGGCGGTTCCCATGAAGCCGATCGTAGCCGGCGAAAACCCCTCCTGCGCGCCGCGCAACGCGATCAGCGTTCCCTGCAGGCCGTTGCCGCCAAGCAGTATGCCGGCGGCGATGAGAAGCGGAATGAGTGGGCGAAGGGAGGACAAGACAACTCGCAAGCGGAGGTTGGATTCTGTATAAAGGCGCAGGCTGCCGGACGCCACCCGCCAATGCAGGCGGTGGATTGTCCAATTGCATTTGTGGCGGCGAGGATTAGGTTTATGTGAAAATGGAGCGACGAATGGCGACGCTGACAGTTTCCGTACCCGATGTGGTCAAGGAGTGGATAGAAGAGCGGAGTCGCACCGGTGGATACGACACCTCCGGCGACTATCTGGCCGACTTGGTTGAACGGGATCGCGCGCTGGGCAATGCCGACGATGAGGATGTGGAAGAATTGCGGCGTATCGTGGACGAGGGGCTTGCGAGCGGGGTCAGTGACAGAACGATGGACCAGATCTTTGACGAAGCTGTCGAGCGAGTGCGGGCGCGGGGCCTCTTGCGTGACTGAGCCGGCAACCGAAGCTGCTTCTTTCGATGGAAGCTGATAAGCGCTTTCGTATCTCGGGCAGGGCGGCAGCCGATCTCGATGAGATATTCGAGTACACCGCCGAAAAGTTTGGGTATGTTCAGGCATGCCGCTACCGTGACAGCCTGCGCGCCTGCTTCGGAACGATCTCGGCCAATCCGGGAATCGGCCGGGCGGCAAAAGCCTTGGGCGCGCGTGTTCAGAGACATGAACACCAGAGCGACGTTATCCTCTATAAGGTGATCGAAGGTGAAGTTCTTATTCTCGCCGTAGTTCATGGCCGTCGGTCAAGCCGCATCAGGGTCTAGCGCAGCTCGCCCTTCGCCTTGACAAACCCCACCTCGCATGCGTTTTTCGCGCAAATTTCAGGGCCGGCGCATGCGCCGGAGCCGCAATCCGTTCCGGAACCATTGAATGACCCTTCCCCGCTACCGCAGCCACAACTGCGCACAACTTCGTCAATCGGACGCCGGCTCGTCGGTGCGCCTCTCCGGCTGGGTGCATCGCGTGCGCGACCATGGCGGGCTGCTGTTCATCGATCTGCGCGACCATTTCGGGCTGACGCAGATCGTCGCCGACCCGGATTCGCCGGCGTTCAAAATTGCCGAGACCGTGCGCGGCGAGTGGGTGATCCGCGTCGACGGCGAGGTCAAGGCGCGCATGGCCGAGACGGTCAACGCCAATTTGCCGACTGGCGCGATCGAGGTGTTCGCGCGCGAGATCGAAGTGCTGTCGGCGGCCAAGGAACTGCCGCTGCCGGTGTTCGGCGAGCCGGAATATCCGGAAGACATCCGCCTCAAATACCGCTTCCTCGATCTGCGCCGCGAGACGCTGCACAGGAACATCGTCGCCCGGACGAAAATCATCTCCGACATGCGCCAACGCATGGAAGCGACTGGATTCACGGAGTTTTCAACGCCGATCCTGACAGCGTCCTCGCCCGAGGGCGCGCGCGACTTTCTAGTGCCTTCTCGTATCCACCCCGGCACCTTCTACGCGCTGCCGCAGGCCCCGCAGCAATACAAGCAACTGATCATGGTGTCGGGCTTTGACCGCTATTTCCAGATCGCACCGTGCTTTCGCGACGAGGACCCGCGCGCGGACCGCCTGCCCGGTGAATTCTACCAGCTCGATCTGGAGATGAGTTTTGTCGAGCAGGACGATGTTCTTTCCACCGTTGAACCCGTTCTCCGCGCGGTCTTCGAGGCCTTCGCCAACGGCAAGAAGGTGACGCAGAAATTTCCGCGCATCCCCTATGATGTCGCCATGCGCAAATACGGCTCCGACAAGCCGGACCTGCGCAACCCGATTGAAATGCAAAATGTGTCCGAGCATTTTCGCGATTCGGGCTTCAAGGTCTTTGCCGGCATTCTGGCGAACGATCCCAAGGCCGAAGTCTGGGCGATCCCGGCCAGGACCGGTGGCAGCCGCGCGTTCTGCGACCGCATGAATTCATGGGCGCAGGGCGAAGGACAGCCGGGACTGGGCTATATCTTCTGGCGCAAGGAGGGCGAGAAGCTCGAAGGCGCGGGTCCGGTCGCCAAGAACATCGGCGAGGAACGTACCGAAGCGATCCGCACGCAGCTTGGCCTTGAGGATGGCGACGCGGTGTTTTTCGCCGCCGGTAACCCTCAGAAATTCGCATCCTTCGCCGGCGCGGCGCGCACCCGCGCCGGCGAGGAGCTGAATCTCGTCGACCGCGAGAAGTTCGAACTCTGCTGGATCGTCGATTTTCCCTTCTTCGAGTGGAACGAGGAGGAGAAGAAAATCGACTTCGCCCACAATCCGTTCTCCATGCCGCAGGGCGGCATCGACGCGCTGAACGGGCAGGATCCGCTGACCATCAAGGCGTATCAGTACGACATAGTCTGCAACGGCTTCGAGATCGCCTCGGGCGGCATCCGCAACCATCTGCCGGAAACCATGGTCAAGGCCTTCGAGATGGTCGGGCTGGACCGCCAGACGGTCGAGGATCGTTTTGGAGGCCTCTACCGCGCCTTCCAGTATGGCGCGCCGCCGCATGGCGGCATGGCGGCCGGCGTCGACCGCATCGTCATGCTGCTGGTCGGCGCAAAGAACCTGCGCGAGGTAACCATGTTCCCGATGAACCAGCAGGCCTACGATCTGCTGATGAGCGCGCCATCGGAAGCCTCGCCGCAGCAATTGCGCGACCTCAGTCTGAGGGTGGCCGCGCCGAAAAAGGATGCCTGAATTGGCGGCGGCTGACCTGAAAACTCTGCCGAGCGTTCTGGTCACAGGCTTCAACGCCTTTCCAGGCGCGCCGGTCAATCCGACCGAGGCTCTGATCTGGGCGCTCGACGCCGATCGAGCCGGCGTCGCCGATATGTGCGAATTGCATGCCGCGATCCTCGATGTGGATTATCGCAGTCTTCCGGCCAGGCTCCAGCAACTCGGCGCATCGGCAGAACCCGACATCGCCATCCATTTCGGGCTGAGCGGCAGCGCAACGGGCTTTGCCGTCGAGCGTATCGCCAGAAACGCGGTTGGAGGCGAGAAGCCGGACAATACCGGGCATGTGCCCGCCGACGCCCGCATTTGCGCCGGCGATGAGACGCTGCCGTCGAGCCTGCCGGTCGAGAGCATTTATGAGGCGCTGAAGGCTGCCGGGCTGCCCGTCGAAATGTCGGACGATGCCGGCGACTATCTCTGCAACTATCTGTTCTATCTGTCGCGCGGCCATCTGTGCGCCGGCTTCGCGCCGGCAATGGCCGGCTTCGTCCATGTGCCGCTGGTCGGCGCGCTTCCTGAGGAATCCGGGCATGTCATGGATTTCGACGCGCTGTCGGCCGGCGCGCGGATCATCATCGAGACATGCTGCCTTTCATGGCGCGATAGTTTGCCCGCATGAAAAAGCCCGGCATCTCTGCCCGGGCTCGTCTCAAGAAACACCCGCCGATTACGGCTGGTTGGCCGTCACCTTGACGCCGAGCGTCTTGGTGAGATCGATCGGATTGGACATGGCACCGGCCATGATCAGGGCGAACGGCACCGGGGCCGGCGGGGCCGCGGCCACCTCGATGTTCTGCGGATTGTCGAGATAGGCGGTGACGGCCGCCGTGATTTGCGCCGCCAGTTCCGGGTTGTTGAGCTGGCCGGTCAGGAACGGCACGATCGCCTTTGCCTGGTTGGCAATGTCGGCGGGCTTAGCGCCCTGCTGCGCGGCGATGTAATCGATCACCTTGCCGGTCAGCGAATCGTCTTCGAAGCGAATTGCAGAACTCACGACAGTGATCTGCTGCATCAGGCCAAGCATCGCGAGGCCGGCTGCGGAATTGTCGCCGCCTTGTGGCTGTTCGGCCATCTTCTTGCTCGTCTCCTGCATTGACTTGACGAAATCCAGCGTGTAGCCGCCGAAATCGAAACTGATGCCCAGCGTGCCGGCGTCTTTCACCGACATATCGTATTGCGACAGCGCCAGCCGGCCATCGGCGGGCTGCCAGCTTCCGGCCATTTCGAACACGCCGTTGATGGTCTGGTAGCCGAGCGCTTCGATTACAGCCTTCGACTTAGGGTCCTCGACCAGAGTGAGGTCCGCGGTAAAACTGTCGGCCGAGCCGGTGAAGTCCATCGCCGTCGCCCCTTCGGGCGCGTTCAATTCGAAACCCAGCCCGTTCATCGAAAAGGCGGTCTTGTCGCCAGCCTTGACGGACATGCTTGCGAGTTCAGCGCTGTCGTAGAGCATGATTGCCGCCATCGGGTTGGTCTCGCCGGCAGCCGGTATGGTCATGCCCTTAATGACGAACGCGCTCATGTCGAGCGTCATCCCGTCCTCGGTTTTGGAAAACGGCGTCGTCGTCAGCGTCCCGACCGTGTATCCGCCCGCCTCTTCGGTGACGCCGGCGAGCGTGACGTCGCCGATCGGCAGCGCCTCTGCCTCCGCCGTCGGCTTGACGCTGACCCCTTCGAGCACGAGAGACGACGCATCGCCGGTCACGCCGGTCCAACTGACGTCGACGCCCTGCTCGACAAGGGCGGCCTTGAGGCGGTCGGCGACCGCCGTCGCGTCCTGCGCCATGGCCGAGCCGGAAGGAATGGCGAGCAGGACGGTGGAAATGGCAAGTTTGCCGAACGTCCGCATGTGGATTGTCATCATCATGTTTCCCGAGATGGTTGAATTCCGTGCGCGATCAACTGCCCCGACAAATGGACCGGAAAGTGGCGCTGGCGAGCACATTGAGCGAAATTTCGGAGAAAAGGCAACCGGCGCGCATAAGCACATGACCTTCGTGGTGAATGGTTGAACTGCGCCGTCTGCGCGCTTGCCGCGAATCACCGGCTCCGATAACCGGAAACCATGGGAAAAAGCGTTGTTCCGCCGGGCTCCGGCGGCGGGGATCATATCGAACCGGTGGATTTGAAGAAGGCGCTCGAAGAGCGCTATCTCGCCTATGCGCTGTCGACGATCATGCACCGCGCGTTGCCCGATGTGCGCGACGGGCTGAAGCCGGTCCATCGCCGCATCATGCATGCTATGCGGCTTCTGCGGCTGAACCCCGACCAGGGTTTTGCCAAATGCGCGCGCATCGTCGGCGAGGTGATGGGCAAGTTCCATCCGCATGGCGACCAGTCGATCTACGACGCGCTGGTGCGCCTCGCCCAGGATTTCGCGGTGCGCTATCCGCTGGTCGACGGGCAGGGCAATTTCGGCAACATCGACGGCGATAACGCGGCCGCCATGCGCTACACCGAAGCGCGCATGACCGATGTGGCGACGGCGCTCCTGGAAGGCATCACCGAGGACGCGGTCGATTTCCGCCCGACCTATAATGAGGAGGACGAGGAGCCGGTCGTGCTGCCCGGCGCGTTCCCGAATCTGCTCGCCAACGGTTCGAGCGGTATCGCGGTCGGCATGGCGACGGCGATTCCGCCGCACAACGCGGCCGAATTGTGCGATGCGGCGCTGCATCTGATCGACGATCCGGACGCGCCGGTGACGAAGCTGATGGAGTTCGTGCAGGGTCCGGACTTCCCGACCGGCGGCGTCATTGTCGATTCGCGAGGGTCCATCCTCGAAGCCTACGAGACCGGGCGCGGCGGCTTTCGTCTGCGGGCGAAATGGAGCCAGGAAGACCAGGGCAGGGGCACCTGGAATATCGTCGTCACCGAAATTCCCTACCAAGTGCAGAAGGCCAAGCTGATCGAGAAGATGGCGGAGCTGCTGATCGCCCGCAAACTGCCGCTGCTCGACGATGTCCGCGACGAGAGCGCCGAGGACATCCGCCTCGTGCTCGTGCCGAAGAGCCGGACCGTCGATCCGGGCCTGCTCATGGAATCCATGTTCAAGCTGACCGAGCTCGAAACCCGGTTTCCGCTAAACATGAACGTGCTGTCGCGCGGCCGCGTGCCCAACGTGCTGTCGCTGAAGGGCGTGCTGCGCGAATGGCTGGACCACCGCAAGGACGTGCTGGTGCGGCGCTCGCGCCATCGGCTGGGCGATATCGACAAACGCCTCGAAATCCTTGGCGGCTACCTCATCGCCTATCTGAACATCGACGAGGTGATCCGCATCATCCGCGAGGAGGACGAGCCAAAACAGGTGATGATGGCGCGCTGGTCGCTCACCGACAATCAGGCCGAGGCCATCCTGAACATGCGGCTGCGCGCGTTGCGCAAGCTGGAAGAATTTGAAATCCGCAGGGAGTTCGACGGGCTTTCGACCGAAAAGGCGCAGATCGAGGCGCTGCTCGCATCCAATGCGAAGCAGTGGCAGACCATCAAATGGGAAGTGGCGAATGTCCGCAAAAAGTTCGGGCCGGACACCGAACTCGGCAAGCGGCGCACGCAATTTGAAGACGAGCCCGACCATGATCTGAAAGACATCGCCCATGCCATGATCGAGAAGGAACCGGTCACGGTGGTCGTTTCTGAAAAGGGCTGGCTGCGGGCGATGAAAGGGCATCTGACCGATCTGTCGCTGCTGACCTTCAAGGAGGGCGACAGCCTGAAGCTGGCCTTCCCCGCGCAGACGACGGACAAGGTCATCGTCTTCACCACCGGCGGAAAATTCTACACGATCGGCGCGGACCGGCTCCCGGGCGGGCGCGGCCATGGCGAACCCATTCGCATCATCGTCGACATGGAGAACGATCAGGCGATCGTCACGGCCTTCGTGCACGATCCGAAGCGCAGGCTGCTGCTGGTCAGCCACGAAGGCTTCGGCTTCATCGTGCCGGAGGAAGAAGTTGCCGCCAACACCCGTAAAGGCAAGCAGGTGATGAACGTCAAGGCGCCGGACGAGGCGGCGCGCTGCCTGATGGTATCGGGCGACCATCTCGCGATTGTCGGCGAAAACCGCAAGATGCTGGTGTTTCCACTCGCAGAGATTCCCGAAATGGCGCGGGGCAAGGGCGTCAGGCTGCAGAAATACAAGGATGGCGGCGTTCTCGATCTAAAGACGTTTGCGATGGCCGCCGGTCTGTCATGGCAGGATTCGGCGGAGCGGACGTTCATGAGGACACGCGTGGAGCTTGCCGATTGGATCGGGGCGAGGGCGTCGGCCGGCCGCATGGCGCCCAAGGGTTTCCCGCGCACCGGCAAGTTTGGGTAGCCGGAAACAGCTCTGTGGCGGTGGCCCGACTGTAACTTCACAATGAAACAAAAAGCGTCCGGCGGCGGCATAGTCCGGTTGCCTGCCGGCCACTAAAAGCGGCCGACTTGAGCCGTTCGCGCAATCGGGTCCTAAGAGATCCGTGCAGGCTGCGACATATCATCACTTTTTTGCGTCCGAACCAAAATCTCAAGATTTGCACTTGACGGAGAATGATCGTTCGCATTAATGAAGATTAATCATTCGCATAAATTGCGAACGAACATTCACTCTTATCAGAAGAAGACATTATGGAAGAAACATCGTCCATGAATGCCGGCCTGGCGGACGCCACCGATGTTGAAGGTGTGTCGCGCGCCGAACGCCGCGACCTTCAGGTGCAGCGGATCATGGATGCGGCCAAGATCTGCTTCGTGCGCTCCGGGTTTCAGGGCGCGTCGATGCAACAGATCTGCGCGGAAGCGGGCATGAGTCCCGGCGCTCTCTATCGATACTTCTCGTCGAAGGAATCGATCGTGGCCGCGATCTGCGAGGCCGACCGTGAAGACGACATGACCTGTTTCGGCTCCCTGCGGGACGCCTCGTCCGCTGTCGATGGTATCGTCGATTCCGCGATGGCGCATATCAGGCACACGCATGAGAAGGGCAGCGCGGCGCTGTTTATCGAAATGCGTTCCGAATCGATGCGCAACGAAACGATCCGCGAGACGGTCAACAGCCACAAGCGCGAAGTCGCCGAAATGATCGTACCGCTGCTCGCCGCGGCGATCGAGCGCGGTGAGATCGACCCGCCCGTCGATCTCGACACGCTGATGGCGACCATCATGGCAATCGGGGAAGGCTTGGCCCTCAACGATCTTCCGTTATTGGGCGTGCCATTCGACCGGCTCGAAATCATAGTGCGCGCCATGGTCGTGGGCATGCTGAGACCGACGAAAACCTAGAAAATCGAGACTGCTGTCAACCAACTCCGATCCTTCGCAACGGTGACCCAAATGTCTGTAAAGTCCAATTTTCTCGTTAGCGCCGCGGCGCTGCTTCTTGGAACCTCGGCGCTCGCGGGCCTGCCAACCGCCGCCCAAGCCGTCGAAGCGACGGCGGCAATCGTCAGGCAGGCCCCGCCGGCCATCCGTGTCACTGCCGCCGAACGGCGCGAGTTGGTCGAGAAGCTGACCGTCACCGGAACCATCGTCGCGCGTGAAGAGGCTGCGACCGGCACCGATCTCAACGGATTGACCGTCATCGCGCTCAACGCCGATGAGGGCGACATGGTCAAGAAGGGCGACGTGCTCGCCATTCTCGACCGCTCCTCGCTTGACACGCAACTGGCCCAGATGGACGCGAGCCGCGCGCAAGCCGAGGCCAACGCCGCTCAAGTCAACGCGCAGATCGGCGACGCGGAAGTTGCCGTGCGCCAGGCGCAGGAAGGCCTT
>JBGTLX010000144.1:0-2211 GCA_041743855.1 Rhizobiaceae bacterium
CAGCGACGGCTTGGCCGGATCAGCGGGCGGCTGCTTCGCTGCCTCCATGCCCCGGTGCGCGGGTGCGCGGATGTCACCGCGGCATGCAACGAGAACCAGCCCGCGCGCACCACAGCGACAGCACTCATTGCCTCAATGGTCGGTCGGGCAGCACCTCTTCGGCCAGCAGCACGGCAGTCTCGGCCATGCGCCGCGCACCGTAGGACGGAATGACGGGATAGCACCGCTCGACGAGTTGATACAGCGGCGTCGCTTCGGGTCGATGCCGGGCATAGCCGGGAGGATCGATGAACGGCGGCGCGCGCGGTCGCCGCGCTCGAATGGCGACGGACATGGCGGGCGTCCCGGCAACGGCCGGAGACGCAACTGGCTATTTCTCGATGACGTTCGACTGGCCCGGAAAATCCCGCGAGTTCGATCAGAAACGCTGGCTCGTCGCAAGAAAAAGGCCCGGGAGTCGCCTCCCGGGCCTGTGTTCTCGAACCGTAAAGCCTTGCGGCTTTACATGTCCATACCACCCATGCCGCCCATGCCGCCGCCGCCCATCGGCGGGTGGTCGTGCTCCTCCTTCGGAGCCTCGGCCACCATCACCTCGGTCGTCAGCAGCAGGCCGGCGACGGAGGCCGCATTCTGGAGCGCAAGGCGCGTGACCTTGGTCGGATCCAGGATGCCCATGTCGATCATGTCGCCGTACTCGCCGGTCGCGGCGTTATAGCCGAAGCTGCCCTTGCCCTCGCGGACCTTGGCGAGCACGACCGAACCGTCATCACCGGCGTTCTGCACGATCTGGCGCAGCGGCTCTTCGATCGCGCGCGACAGGATGCGGATGCCGACGTTCTGGTCCTCGTTGACGCCCGTGAGCTTGTCCAGCGCCTTCTGGGCACGGACCAGCGCAACGCCACCACCCGAATGCTTGGCTACGCGCTCCTGCGGCTTCTCCTTGTCGTAGTCGGAGGTCGCCTCCCCGATCTGGCGGCGGATGTTCTCGACCCGCGCCTTGATGTCCGAGGTCATGCCGGCGGCTTTTCCGTCACCTGACCTCTCCCAAAACGGGCCGCGATCATAGCGAATGAAAAGGGGGGCTTTCGCCCCCCTCAGTCCGTGTCCGCAATCGCTGCCTTATGAGCCCGGCGCAAGATGCATCGAAAATTGCACGTCACTGCAAGTCGGCGTGCAATTCGCCTCGAAATACGTCAGCTGTTCACGCAACTTCTTGCCGCCGCGCGCCTGTCCATGCACCTGGACGACGAGATGTATTTCGGCGTCGTTCGGATCTACGGTCAGCAAGTAGGGCGATGAGAAACCCGCCCCGAACAGCACCTGGTGATCGTCCATCGTGTTTCGGCGCAGTACCCCCCCGAACTCCAGCGTACCGTTGGACTTGACGACGTTGCCGCTGGCATTGCCCACGGCGACCTGGGCGCTACCGAGCAAACCCTCGTTGCCGGGGTTGAACTCGTCGTCGCCGCAAACGCCACCGCTGCAGCCGTCAGGATTATTGAAAACTACCCACCAGAGTGTCACCGCATTGCCGGGCGTCAGTCCCTGCGCTTCGACGGTGACCAGAACGGTGTCGCCGTCGCGCGTAAGAAACGATTCTCCGCCCGTGTCCGACTGATCGGCGAACGACAGAATAGGTTGCCCATCCGTAGCGGCCGCCGCGTAGCCGGAGACGAAGATCGCCATGACTGATGTTATTTTGGCAAGAGATTTCATAGGTTCCCCTTCTCAGGTTGTTTGGAATTTTCTTTTTTCTTGCAGCCAAGCATACCGCATACCGATCGCTCGATCGATGAGCGGTACGGAGCAGCGGCCAGAAGCCAATGAGAAAGGCCCCGCGAGGGGACTTGTTTGTAGCATTTTCAAGAGTGAATGTCGCCGCGTGGCGATGACTACATTATGCTAATTCGGAAATCCCGACCAGGCCCGGACGCCAGTTGTTGAATCACGCCGATGCGCTGGAGCAGTCTTGCTCCGCCCTGACCGGCGTGAATCTGGCATCGCTCATTGCGGACAGTAAATTCAAACCACCTGCCCCGCCCCGGCCCACAAGTCGAGCGCGCCCGACCTAGACCATGAGCCGAATCCGCGCACGCAGCGGCCGCAGCCGGCCACTACAGCGGCCAGCGGAGCCACCTCTCACCTGCCGAGTTCACAGCAGACTTGACTGCACCGGCGGCGCCCGCGCCCCGAGCGGCGGCTCCGGCCGAT
>JBGTLX010000145.1:0-3710 GCA_041743855.1 Rhizobiaceae bacterium
GGCGCCAGCATCGGCGCGGCGCTGCTAGCGGCGGGAAACGCGAAGCCGCGATCCAAGTTCAGCACCGCCGCGACTTTCGGCCTCGAATACCGGATGGCGCGCTATTTCGAGGACTGGCAGCGCGCGCTCGGCTGACCTCAGGCCAGCCAATCCGATAACTTCGCCTTACGCACATCGCCCAGCAGCCGCACGAAGCCTTCGGCCTGGAACTCCGCCGTCAGCTTCCCTTTTTCGGCGGTGGCTATCGCCGCGTTGCCGACCACGCCCTGCGGGTTCAGATCGCTGGCGATCCAGGCGAAGGCATGCGTGCCGGTGTGGCGCAGCAGCTCGAATTTTTCCTCGGCGTGCGCCACTTTGGAAATGAAGTTCCGCGCCTCCGTCATATTCACGAGGTCGGGCCGGAAATGCAGCATCAGCGAAGTCTCGACATCGCCGCCATGAATGCCATGGTGGTCCTCAAGCTCGGGATACATGCCGTCCGGACGTCCGAAACGCTGCCAGCTCGTTTTTACCGCCAGCATGGAAAACCGCACGCGCAGTTCGCGCGTGACGATCCCTATTATTTCTTCATTGCCGCCATGTGAGTTGACCACGACGAGTTTTTTGACCCCCGCCCGCGCGACCGACGCGCCGAGTTCGGTCCAAGCATCGATCAAATTTGTAGCGGGAAGCGTCAGCGTGCCCGGCGCATGCAGATGCTCGTTCGATTTGCCCACCGCCTGCACCGGCAGGATGCGGATGTCGAGATCGTCGGGCAGGCGCGCGATCACCGTGTCCAGCATGCCATTCATGATCGCCGTATCGGTCGAAACCGGCAGATGCGGACCGTGCTGCTCGATCGCCGCCACCGGCAGGATCGCGATGGTCGCCTCGGCGTCGATCAACGCGTATTCCGTGGTCGAAAAATCGCCCCACCAGACGCGTCTTTTCTGCTTCGTCATGTCAAACCTCGTTGACCGAACACTCGTCGCCTTAGCCTGAATATTTCAGCGCGGCGCTTTTTGTAAGGGCTCGATTTGCAGGGCATTCCCCAAGCTCCCCGCCGCCCTATGTTTATCTAAGGCCGGATAAGACGCGGCCGGATCGTATCAGGAGGCAGGCATGCTGGTCATCTCTCTTGGCGCACTGCTCGTCGTCGGCGGAGTCCTCTATCTGGCGGGTCAGGCTATCGGGCGTGGACGGTTGAGCGGTTCCGGCGCTCCCCGCACGACGGCGGCGGCCAACACGCTCGAACCGCCACGGCGCGGGGTGGCTTTCCTCGGCCTTGGGGCGAACTGGCCCGGCCTGCTGTTGATCGCGGCCGGCGCCCTGCTGTTGATCGGCTGGCTGCTGTTCTGAGACGTTTGGCGCAGCCTCACCCTGCGGCGATGACCTCGACCTCCACCTTGAATTCTTCCCGGGCGAAACCCGACACTATCATCAGGGTCGAGGCCGGCGCGGGGTCGGAAAACAAGCGGTCGCGGACGGTCATGTAAGGCCGAAGATGGGCGCGGTCGGTGACACAGGCGTTGATGCGCACGATGTCGGCTAGACCGAGGCCGGTCTCGCCGAGGATGGCCGCAATGTTGGAAAAGCACAGTTCGGCCTGCGCCCCGGCCTCCTCGGGAATGTGGTCGTCGGGGCCGATTCCGAGCTGGCCCGAGCAGAAAACAAGACGTTTGCCGACCGGCACTTCGACGCCATGCGAATAGCGGGCGAAGGGATTTCTGATCGATTTCGGTGCGAGAAATCCGAACATTTTGGGCTCCGGGCGATCGACCGATTTAGAGTAGTTCGGTGGCAGGTTTCAAGTCCGGGATGTATGGTTTGTGGCATCGTGGACAGCGGCAAAAAAAATAGGCACGATGACGCCGCGCGCAGCATGACAGCTAAGTTTTTGCGCCTAGTTATCCGTTGCGATCGGGGGCTGCCGCGCCAAGATCATGGCATGTGTCTTGCTTGGCTGATCGTTGGTGAAACGCCCGGCGCGCGACGCTCTGGGCCGACAATGAGGGTGGTTTCAATGCACAGGACTTTCAGTATCTGCGCCGGTTCGCTGGCGATCATGGCGGCGGCATCGCCCGCAACGGCCGAGCCGGCGACTTTCGGGACCAACTGGCTCGCCCAGGCCGAGCATGGCGGCTACTACCAAGCCGTCGCGGACGGCACCTATGCGGCGTGCGGGCTTGAGGTCACCATCCAGCAAGGAGGGCCGCAGGTCGCCGGCCGGCCGCTGCTGCTGGCGGGAAAACTCGATTTCTACATGGGCGGCAATATGCTGCAGGCTTTTGACGCGGTTCAGCAGGACATACCTTTGCGCGTGGTGGCCGCGTCATTCCAAAAGGAGCCGCAGGTGCTGATATCGCAGCCGGGGCAGGGCCTCGACACCTGGGAAGACCTGCCCAAAGCCGAGCAATACATCATCGGCGACGAGGGCGCGACGAGCTTCCTGCTCTGGATGGCGACAGACCACGGTTTCGACCCGGCCAAGCGCACGCCCTACACGTTCAATCCGGCGCCGTTCATCGCCAATCCGAAGTCGATCCAGCAGGGTTATGTGACTTCCGAGCCTTTCGCAATCGAGCGCGAGGGCGGCTTCAAGCCGAACCTCTTCCTGCTCGCCGACTATGGTTTCGACACCTACGCGACGACGATCGAAACAATGCAAAAGACGATCGACGAGCGGCCGCAAGCCGTGCAGTGCTTCGTCGATGGCTCGGCCAAGGGCTGGTACAATTACCTCTACGGCGACAACGCGGCCGCCAACGAGGCGATCAAAAAGGACAATCCCGACATCACCGACGAGCAGATCGCGTTTTCGATCGAGAAGATGAAGGAGTTCGGCATCGTCGATTCCGGCGATACCGAAACCAAGGGCATCGGCGCCATGACCGACGAGCGGATCGCCGGCTTCTACGACAAGATGGTCAAGGCCAAGGTGATCCCGGAAGGCATCGACATCAAAAAATCCTACACGCTGGATTTCGTTAACAAGGGCGTTGGGCTCGATCTGAAGAAGTAAGCTCGGGTTTATGCTGCATCAGGCAAAGGCGGCGGCAAGCGGCGCTGTCGGGAGAGGCGAACAGTCTCTCCTGACTCTTCGCAATGTCGGCAAGACCTTTTCCAACGGCGTCACCGCGCTGCGGGCCGTTGATCTGACGATCGGCGAGGGCGATTTTCTGAGCCTTCTCGGGCCCTCGGGCTGCGGAAAATCGACCGCGCTCCGCCTGATCGCGGGGCTGGCCATGCCGACCTCGGGCGTGCTCGACTGGCATGGAGACACAGGTTTCGACCGCTCCGGCATCGGCTTCATCTTCCAGGAGCCGACGCTGCTGCCCTGGGCCAGCGTATTCGACAATGTCTGGCTGCCGCTGCGACTGCGCGGCGTTTCCCGCGCCGAAGCGACCCCGGCGATCCGGCAGATGATCGAGCGCGTGCGCCTGTCGGGGTTCGAAAACGCCATGCCGCGCGAGCTTTCCGGCGGCATGAAGATGCGCGTTTCGATCGCGCGCGGGCTGGTGACGAAGCCAAGGCTGCTTCTCATGGACGAACCTTTCGCCGCGCTCGACGAGATCACGCGCTTCCGGCTCAACAACGATCTGCTGGAGCTTTGGCGGGACGAGCGCTTCACCGTCGTCTTCGTCACGCACAGCGTGTTCGAGAGCGTCTTCCTGTCGAACCGCATCGTCGTCATGGCGGCGCGGCCGGGCCGCGTTTTCGACGAGATTGCG
>JBGTLX010000146.1:0-1547 GCA_041743855.1 Rhizobiaceae bacterium
GGTCGCCGGCGCGTTGATCGCTGGCGGCGATGTCGTGACGACCATCTCCAGCGGCATCGTCGCGCCCGGCGCGATGGCCGACAGCTCGACGTTCATCTGGGCGATGCTGGCTGCGCTGTTTTCATCGGCGCTGTGGGTCAATCTCGCGACCTATCTCGGCGCACCGGTGTCGACCACTCACGCTGTGGTGGGCGGTGTTGCGGGAGCGGGGATCGCGGCGGCAGGCGTCGGCGCCGTGCACTGGGGAACGATGGGCGCGATCGCCGCGAGCTGGATTATCTCGCCGCTGCTCGGCGGTATCTTGGCCGCAGCCTTCCTCTTCTTCATCAAGACATACATAATCTACCAAGACGATAAAATCGCGGCAGCGCGGCGCTGGGTGCCGCTGCTACTCGCCATCATGGCCGCGAGCTTCGCGGGCTACTTGATGCTGAAGGGGTTGCGCAAGGTGCTGCCGCTTTCCGGCAGTACGATCACAATCCTTTCGCTGGTGGTATTCGGATTGGCCGTCGTCATCTTGCGGCCGATGATCAGGCATCAATCCGAAGGCCTCGAGAACCGCAACCAATCACTCCGCAAACTCTTCCACCTGCCGCTCATCTTTGCCGCGGCCCTGCTCTCGTTCGCGCACGGCGCCAACGATGTCGCGAACGCCATCGGCCCGCTGGCGGCCATCATAGAAGCCGTGCACGCAGGCAATGTCGCCAACCTCGTTGCGATTCCGGCGTGGGTGATGATCATTGGTGCGCTCGGTATCAGTTTTGGGCTGTTCTTCTACGGCCCGCGCCTGATCAAGATGGTCGGCGAACAGATCACCAAGATGAACCCCATGCGCGCCTATTGCGTCGCGCTCTCGGCCGCACTGACGGTGATCGTCGCCTCGGCACTGGGATTGCCCGTGAGTTCCACCCACATCACCGTTGGCGCCGTCTTCGGCGTCGGGTTTTTCCGCGAGTACTACACGACGCACTCGAGCCGTCGGCGCGCATACATCCGCACTAAGGACGGCGAAAAGATCAACGTGAAGGAACACAGGGCGCCCGACCCGGAAGAGCTGCTGCGGCGCAAGCTCGTACGGAGATCGCACTTCACGGTGATCGTGGCTGCTTGGGTGATCACCGTGCCGGTCTCGGCGCTGCTGGCAGCCGGAATTTTCTTCGGGCTGTCGCAGCTTCGCTAACGGGCGGAAATTATTCGGGCGAGGTTCATTCGCCACTCAATGCTTTGCGCAGCGCGGCGACCATCGCGCCGGTTCCCGCGATGAGCCCGACGTCGAGCGGTGGGGCCTGCGAGGAAAATTTCGCGATCACGATGTTATTGGCGAGATCGACGAACACGTTCTGGCCGTGGATGCCCATGCCGAAGAGCACCGGCTCGGTCCCATGCTCGACGTACCATTTCGAGCGATAGTGCATGACCGCGCCGGGATAGAGTTCGGTGAAAGTGCTGGCATTCCATGCGTCGGTGTCGCCGTTGCCGATGATGTCGGCGATCCACGCTTCGGGGATGATCTGCAGCGATCCGCGCGCGCCACGATCCGCGATGAG
>JBGTLX010000147.1:0-9042 GCA_041743855.1 Rhizobiaceae bacterium
TCGACGCGGCCGGCGCTGAGATCGAGGAGCATGTTCTGCTGCGTGTCATAGCCTTTCACCTCGGCAAAGCCGTCGGTCGCCTGGTGTTCCTTGGCGTAGGTTTCGCCGGTCGAGCCGGACAGCACGCCGATGATCTTGCCCTTGAGATCGGCCAGGCCCTTGATTTCGCTGTCGACCTTGGCGGCGATGCCCATGTCGGCATCGTAATAGGGCTGCGTGAACGACTGGGATTTCAGCCGTTCGGCATTGATCGTGATCGATGAGATCGCCACGTCGATGCGGCCCGACGAGGTACCGGCAAACAGCGCCTGGAAACCGTAGTCGGCGATTTCGGTGGTCATGCCGATGCGCTTGGCGGCTTCGTTGACGATGTCGACCTCAAAGCCCTCGAATTCGCCGCTGGCGGCCTTGTATTCGAAGGGAGGATTGGTCGGATAGGCACCGACATTGAGGACTTCCTGGGCGTGGACGGCCGGCGCGGCGGCGATGCCGAAGGCGGCGGCGAGGAGAAGCAGATTGCGACGGGTAAAGCTCATCTTCGTTCCCTCTTTCTGTTGATCCCGACGGGCTTTTTTGCCCATGCGGTTTTCTTGCCGCCGTGCAGGTGCGCGCAGCGTCAATTTCTCATGTTCAGCATGCGGGTGAGCGCTGTGTCGATCTGGTCGCGATCGCGGCACACGCACATGCGCAGGAACGCATTGGCCGAACTGCCGAACAGATGGCCGGGCGCGAGGCCCACATGCGCCTTTTCCAGAATGTCGGCGCAGGCGCGGCGTGCGTCGCTTTCGCCTTCGATGGCGAAGAACGCGTACATCCCGCCGCGCGGTTTTTTCGGCAAAACGATGCCCGGCATCTGCCCAAGTTTTTCATAGGCAAGGTCGAGGCCGGTCTTGATCCGCTGCCGGATTTCCTGGACCAGCGGCTCGCCCTGACGGATGGCGGCCACCGCGCCGGCCTGGATCGGCCCCGACACGCCGCTGTTCACATACTGGGTCATCGCGCCGATCTGGTCGGCGACCCCCGAGGGGTGCGTCAGCCAGCCGATGCGCATGCCGGTCATAGCCCAGGCCTTGGAAAAACTGTTGACGGAGAGCACGCGGTCGCCATCCTCCGCCACCTGCAGGATGGAAGGGGCCACGCCGCCGTCGAAGTAAAGCCGGCCATAAACCTCGTCCGAAATGATCCAGATGCCGGTGCGCCGGCTGAAGTCGAGAAGTGCCGAGAGTTCCTCGGTCGTCGCCGTCCATCCGGTCGGGTTGGAGGGCGTCGACAGGAAGATAGCGCGCGTGCGGGCGTCGCAGGTGGCAAACAGTTTTTCGAGATCGAGACGCCAGTCGCCGTCGAAGTCGAGCGAGAAGGGGCGGGGCTCGCCGCCGATCAGGTGGATGGCGTTGTGGATATTGGGCCATTGCGGCGCGACATAGACGACGTTCGTGCCCGTATCGACCAGCAGTTCGAGCGCGAAATACAGCGCTTGCATGCCGCCCGGCGTGACCGTCGTGCGGGAGATCGGGATAGCCTGGCCGTGCAGGTGCGTCTGATACTCCGACAGCGCCTCGTTCAGGGGTTCGTGGCCGCGCATGTTGGGGATGTAGAAGGTCAGCCCTTCGTCCAGCGCCGCCTTGGCCACGTCGCGGATGAAGTCCGGCGTCACCATGTCGCCTTCGCCGTACCAGAGCGCGATCACATCGCCGAGTTCGCGGGCGCGCATGGCAAGGTTGGCGATGGTCTCGGTATGCAGGTCGCGGATTTGCGGGCGGATTCCGTCGAACGCGTAACGGGCCTTGGCCATGGACGACGATTGGGGTGGCATGAACGACAAGAACCGTACCCTCGACACACAGGAAGCGGAGCAGCTTGCGATGCGACAGCCGGGCCTGCTTGCACGCAAGCCGCTGTCGGCCCTGAAATGCTTAACCGATGCGCAGCACTTTTCAAGGCAAAAGTTTTAAGCTTAAAAAGATCGGCGTCATTTCCCAGACTGTTCTCGCGCTGCCTCGCAGTCCGCGGCGACGCCCGCGCCAAGAAACATCGTGAGGTCGGATGAGGGTAGTTTGATATCTTGTCCGAAATCTACCGACGCATATCCCGCAAACGACACCGCTGCGAAGCGCCCAGCTATTTCATGCTTGAAATAATTTCCCGCCGCCGTAGCGTGCCCCTCGACGAGGACCCCATCATGGCCAAACCACATCCACTCAAAGGTCCGAACCGGCTAAAACTCGGAATCTTCTCGGCCAACGCCGATGGCGGGCTTGCCATCACCGACGTGCCGGAGCGCTGGCTGGCCGGCTGGCAGGACAATCTGACCGCAGCCCAGATCGCCGACCGCGCCGGGCTGGAATTCGTCCTGCCAATCGCGCGCTGGAAGGGTTTTGGCGGCAAGAACAAGGTGCGCGAGCACTCGTTCGAGACCTTCACCTGGGCCGCCGCCCTTGCGGCCACGACCGACCGGATCGGCCTGTTCATGACCGTCCATGTGCCCCTGGTGCACCCGCTCTATGCCGCCAAGTCGCTGGCCACCGTCGATCACATCAGCGAGGGACGCGCCGGCCTCAACATCGTCTGCGGCTGGAACCCGAAGGAATTTGGCATGTTCGGCACGCCGCTGGTGGAGAAGGGCTACGACCAGGCCGCCGAATGGCTGGAAATCGTCGAAAAACTCTACGCGGCCGACGAACCCTTCGACCATGACGGCATCTATTACAAACTCAAGCAGGCCGTTTCGCGTCCGGCAAGCGTGCAGCACCCGCGGCCGGCGACCATGAACGCCGCCTTCGGCGGGCCGGGCCGCGATTTCGCGGCGGCCAAATGCGATTACCTCTTCACCACCTTTTCCGAGATCGCCGAGGCGGGCAAACACGTCGCCGACATCCGCGAACGGGCCGACAGAAACGGCCGTACCGTCGGCGCCTACACGGTGGCGCATGTCGTCTGCCGCGAGACGATGGAGGAGGCGCAGGCCTATTACACCCGCTATGCGGTGGAGATGGCCGACCACGACGCGGTCGACGCGCATATGGCGGGCAAGAAGGAATTTTCGCAATCGCACGACGCCCACGCCTATGACCGCTACCGGCAACGCTTCGCCGGCGGCGCGGGCACCTATCCGCTGATCGGCACGCCCGAGACGATCGCCGCCAAGATGGCGGCAATCGCAGCCCAGGGCTATGAGGGGATCGCGCTGTCCTTCGTCAACTACACGCAGGAACTGCCCTGGTTCTGCGACCGCGTGCTGCCCTTGCTGAAGCAGGCGGGGTTGCGGGAGTGAGGATGCGGCCCCTTGTCTCCCCCCGTGTGGGGGAGAAAGCAATTTCAGCATCTTAGTGAGCAGGCCGAAGGCCGTTAGCGAACTAAGTGCTAGAAATTGCAAGAGAGGGGGCTTTTGCGGGGATAAAATTCCCTCTCTGGCGATTTCTAACATTTAGCCTTCGCGAAAAGCTCGGCTAAGCTGTTGAAATCGCTATCTCTCCCGCGAGGGGAGAGATAAACCGCCGCGCTTTTTTATCCACACCCTTCCCGACCTCCCTTATTATCCCTGCCATCGCCCTCACGGGAGCCCTGGCGCGCGCCGGGTAGGTCGCGTTACGGTAACGCGGCTGGGTGATGAGCCCTTAGGCCCGGGCCTCGACTGAGGGAGTGGCGGCGCAAATGCCGTCCCTAAGGTGAGGCAAGACGTCGGCGGGGCGTGTGGCTTGCGCCACATAACCCTTAAATCAGAGGTGCGGCTGCATGCCCCGCTTCCCGACTTCCTGAAAAGGAAGGTTCTTTGAAATGGCCAGACCGGAAACGGGGCGTGGCGCCGAGGAGGCGCGGCTTTCCCTCCCCCTTGAGGGGAGGGTCGACGAGTGAGCTTTGCAAAGCAAAGCGAGTGAGGCGGGGTGGGGTAGCCGATGAATACTGGACGTATAAGACCGCCGAGCACTGCCGCAACGACCCCACCCGGCTCGCTCCGCTCGCCACCCTCTCCCACAAGGGGGAGGGGAGCGTCGCGCTACTTCGCCAGGTCGGCCTTGATCGTCTCGACCTCCGCCGCGCTCATTTCGCCGACCGTGGTGACCGCGCCGTCGGTGATGCGCCACAGCCGGAACGGGCCGGTGATGTCGCCATACTGGTCGAAGCTGACCGGCCCGATGACGCCTTCATATTTCACCGGCTTGCCTTCCTTGATCAGCGCCAGCGCTTTGGCGAATTCCTCCTTGCCGGCATGGATCGGCTCGCCGCCTTCCGCGGTGACTTCCGGGATGGCCGCCTTGATCGCGGCGGCGTCCGCCTTGCCGGCTTTAGCAATAGAAAGCGCCACGATCGCGCCTGCGTCATAGGAACGGTCGGCCGCTGGCGCGTCCGGCTTGATGCCGCCCGAAAATTCCTCGTAGGCGCCGTTGAAATATTCGGTCGAGGCGGTCGAGGTCGTGCCCGACGATGTGCCGAACGCGTCGTTCAGATATTGCGCGCCGACCGCCTCGATGAATTCGGACGAGTTCATGCCGTCGTTGAGCAGGAATTTCGGCGCGCCGCCGCCCGAGATCCAGGCTCGGGCAATCGTCGCGCCATCGACAGGATAGCTGACCAGATAGAGCGCCTCCGGCTCGCCGGTCATCGCCGCGGTGACTTCGGAGGAATAGCTCGCCTGCTTCTCGTTGTAGGGCGTGGTGGAGGTGATGACGCCGCCCAGCTTCTCGTAGGCGGCCGCGAATTCGCGCACCATGTTGACGCCGAAATCATTGTTGACGTTGATGATCGCGACCTTCTTCAGGCCCTGGTCGATGGCGTATTTGGCGGCCGCCGTGCCCTGCAGCGCGTCCGAGGTGATGGTGCGGAAGAAGACGCCGTTGGTCTTGCCGTCGCGGCCGAGGTCGGTCAGCGTCGGCGACGACGAGGCGGGCGAAACCTGCACCACGCCGGCGGGCGCGGTCACCGAGGTCAGGATCGGGATCGATACCGACGAGATGATGCCGCCGATGATGACCGGCACCTTCTTGATGTTGACCAACTGCGTCGCCTGATCGACGGCGACCGTGCCCTGGCTCTGGCTGTCGCGCGTGTCGGTCACCAGCTTGCAGCCGTCGACGCCGCCCGCCTCGTTGAAGTCGCGAAACGCCATCTCGACGGATTTCGCGCCGGCCTGGCCGTATGCTCCGGCCGGTCCGGTCAGTTCCATCACCAGCCCGATGGTGATGTCGCAATTCTGGGCGGCGGCGGGCAGCGCGAAAGCGCCGATGGCCGTTAGCAGCGTGGTGGTGAGAAGCATCTTTTTCATGTCGCGTTCCCCTTTGGGTTTCGAGCGCTCTCCCTGAGCGGCCGTTGGTCTTTTGTCATGCCCAACTCTGGTGCCAACCATCGCGCCGCGCAATGGTCATGCGGCTCCCTTGTTCAGATTGTATTTCATCACCGAGCCGTGGCGGCCGGTGCGGTCGCGCTCCAGCGTGTAGACGTCGTTGTCGAGCGCGTTGGCCTGCGCCAGCACTGCTTCGATCTCGGCGTGATCGTGTGGCGTCAAAGTGATGCCGGAAATGGCGAGGTTGGACGCCAGATGCGCGCGGTTGCGCGCCCCGACAATGACCGCCGCGACCGCCGGCCGGGCCAGCATGGCAGCACTCGCCACTGTCGCGATGTCGACGCCATGCCGGTCGGCGATCTGCCTCAGCGTCTCGAGCAGGGTCTGGAACAGGTCCCAGCCGCCGAAATCGTCGATGATGAGCTTGTACTTTATCAGCGAGCGGTTCTCCAAACCCTCCGCCGGCTCGGGCTGGCCTAGCCAGCGGTCGCCGAGAAAGCCGCCGGCGACGGTGCCGTAGCAGAGCAGCGAAATGCCGTTCTCCGCCGCAGCAGAGGCCATGCGCACGGCGGGGCGCGAATCGAGCAGCGAATACTGAACCTGCATCGAGGTCAGCGGCACGCCGCCCTCGACCATCGCCAGCATATGCTCGGTGTCGAAATTGGTGGCGCTGACCTTGTGGATCTTGCCGGCGAGGGACAGCTCGTTCAGCCACTGCGCCGTTTCCAGCCAGCGCGGTGCGGCGTAATCCCACCAATGGAACTGCACGAGGTCGAGGCGTTCGAGCTTCAGCCGCCGCAGCGACTGGTCGATCACGCTCTCCACGTAACTTTTGGTGATGCGCGGCAGGATGTCGAGATCGGGCACGAATTTGGTGTGGACCTTAATGCGATCCAGCGCCTGTTGGCCGCGCAGGTCGCGGTAGACAAGGCGGAAACGGCCCAATAGCTCCTCGACGCCGGTGTAGATGTCGGCGCAGTCGAAGGTGGTGATGCCGGCATCGGCGAAGGCTGTCATGTCGGCGACCGGATCGTCGCTCTTCACCGCGCCATGGCCGCTCGCAAGCTGCCAGCCGCCGCGGATCACCCGCGAAATCTCGTAATCCGGCGCGAGCGCTATGCGCTGCATTTCACTCATCGAGCGGCACCGCGGTCGTTTCGGCGTGGCTGAATTTGCGCAAGCCGAGCCGCGTGATTTTCAGGCGAGAGCCGCAATGCGGGTCGGGGCAGGCAATCTCGGCGTCGGTCGTCATCCAGTCGTTCTTGTGGCTGGGCCTCTGCTTGGCGGCGAGCAGAGGCAGCACGGACGCCAGCGTGTAGATCGAGATGCACTGGCCCGGCGGCAGATGCAGCATTTCGCCGCGCAGCTCGAAATAATCGCCGACCTTCGCTCCGCAGTAGATTTTCGCGCCCTCGTCGGCGACCGTCTCGACACGCAGGTCGTAAATCTCGAAGGAATCGTCTTTTTGGTCAGCCATCATGCCGATCTCGTTTTGTGGAATTCTCGGACAAAAAAAGCTGCCATGGGAGTGAAACGCCGCGATGCTCGGCCCCTGTCAAAATTCCTATTTGCAAGCTACAGCGATGTAAAGTTTGATCGAACCCCGCAGCCAGCCTGAACCAATGCAAAGCGCGCCCAGCACCATCAAAACCCTTGCCGGCGCCCCTCCGATCGAAGCCCGGAATCTGGTCAAGGTTTTCGGCGGCCTGCGCGCCGTCGACGGCATGTCGATCGCCCTGCAGCGCGGGGAGATGCTGGGCCTGATCGGCCCCAACGGCGCCGGCAAGACGACGCTGTTCAATCTTTTGGCCGGAAGCCTGAAGCCGACAGAAGGCGTCATCAGGATCGGTGGCCTGGATCTCACTCGGGCGGGTCCCCACAGGCGAATCGCCTGTGGCGTCGGCCGCACCTTCCAGATTCCAAAACCCTTTGCCGAGATGACGGTGCTGGAAAACGCGCTGACCGGCGGCCAGCACCAGGCCGGCGAGCGCATCTGGATGACCGTTTTCAGGCCGGGCCATGTGGCGGCGCAGGAGCGCGCCTCGGTCGAGAAAGCGCGCGGCCTGCTCGACTACGTCACGCTCTCGGCCCTGGAAGGCGAGCCGGCGCGGGTGCTGTCGGGCGGCCAGCGCAAGCTGCTCGAACTGGCGCGCATCCTGATGGCCGATCCGGACACGATCCTGCTCGACGAGCCGGCGGCGGGGGTCAATCCGACGCTGCTCGAGCTGATCATCGACCGCGTGCTCGACCTGAATGCGCGCGGCAAGTCGATCCTGCTTATCGAGCACAATATGGAAATGGTGTCGCGGCTGTGCAGCCGGGTCGTCGTCATGGCCGGCGGGCGGTTTCTGACCGAAGGCGCGCCGGCCGACGTCGCGAGAAATCCGGCCGTGATCGAAGCATATCTCGGCGGGGTCGTCTGATGCCCGAGAGGTCCGTCGTCCTGTCGACAGCGGCGCTTGTCGCGGGCTACGAGCGCGACCTGCCGATCGTGCGCGGCGTCGATTTCTCGGTGCGCGCCGGCGAACTGGTCGTCGTGCTGGGGCCGAACGGCGCCGGCAAGTCGACCTTCGTGAAGGCGATCGCCGGGCTGGTGCCGGTCCATTCCGGCACGATGGCGCTCGGGGACATCGATATCACCGTCGTGCCGGCGCATGAAAAAATCCGGCATGGCCTGGCCTTCGTGCCGCAAACGGAAAACATCTTCGCCACCCTGTCGATAGACGACAATCTGCTGGTCGCCGCCGACATCCTGACGAAGGGCAAGCGGAGTCGGCGCATTGCCGATCTCTACGCCATGTTCCCCGATCTCGCCGAGCGGCCGTCGCGACGGGCAGGCGCGCTGTCAGGTGGCCAGCGGCAGATGCTTGCCATCGCGCGCGCCTTGATCGTGGAACCCTCGGTGCTGATCCTCGACGAGCCGTCGGCTGGCCTGTCACCGAAAATCGTCGGCGAGGTGTTTGCCAAGCTGAGGGTTATCAACGGCCAAGGCGTCACCATCGTGCTGGTCGAGCAGAACGTGAAGGCCGCACTCGCCATCGCCGACCGCGCGGTGATCCTCGTCGAAGGGCGTATCCGCCACGAAGGCACGGCGGCGGGGCTGGCCGACGATCCCTTCGTCGCCGAACTCTATCTCGGCCAGCGCCGGGAGCATGTGCTGCCATGAACCCGCAGGCGCTCATGGACGGTCTTGTCGCCGGCTCGATGATCGGGCTTGGCGCGGTCGGCGTCACGCTCACCTATTCGATCCTGCGCTTCGCCAATTTCGCTCATGGCGAATTCATCGCCTGGGGGGCTTATTTCGCGCTTGCCTTGGCGGGCGCGCTCGGCGCTGCTTCCGGCGGGCTGCTGACGCCGATCGGCCCATTCTCTTTCGGCTGGGCGTTGCCGATAGCTGCGCTGGTTGCCATCGCGCTGAACGGCGGTCTGGCGCTCCTGGTCGACGCGATGCTGTTCGGACGCCTGCGGGCGCAGCGCAGCACCGTCATCATCATGGTCATGGCGAGTTTTGGCGCGGCGCTCACGCTCCGCAGCCTGCTCGAATTCATCTTCACCTCCAAGCCAGCCTATTTCACCAGGGCGCTGCAAATCGCGCTGCCGCTCGGCGGCGGCATCAGGGCGACGCCCGACCAGCTTCTGTCGCTCGGAGTCGCGGCGATCCTGGTTGTCGCTGTCCACCTGCTCCTGACCCGCACCGCGATCGGGCGCTCGATGCGGGCGGTCAGCGAAAACCCGCAGCTTGCCGGCGTGGTCGGCATCGAGGC
>JBGTLX010000148.1:0-1542 GCA_041743855.1 Rhizobiaceae bacterium
TTCCGCCCCAGCCCGCACCGGCCGAGGCCGAAGGCGCGGATGAAACGGCGCGCCGCCAGTTGGCCGCCTCCTTCACCGCCGCCACGGTCGGCCAAGAGCGCGTCGAGCAGGAACTGGGCGAGATCGGCGGCGCGGTGCGCACCGCCCTTTCGGTCGAGCCGCGCGACGGCCGGCTCTGCGTGTTCATGCCGCCCGTCGAGGCGCTGGAGGACTATCTCGAACTGATCGCCGCCGCCGAGAACGCGGCCGAGAAAACCGGCCTGCCCGTCCATATCGAGGGCTACGGCCCGCCGCAGGACCCGCGCCTCAACGTCATCCGCGTCGCGCCCGACCCCGGCGTCATCGAGGTCAACATCCATCCGGCGTCGAACTGGCAGGACTGCGTGGCGACGACGACCGCGATCTACGAGGAAGCGCGCCAGACGCGGCTCGGCGCGGACAAATTCATGATCGACGGCCGCCACACCGGCACCGGCGGCGGCAACCATGTCGTGGTCGGCGGCGCGACCCCTGCCGACAGCCCTTTCCTGCGCCGGCCAGATCTGCTCAAAAGCCTGGTGCTGCACTGGCAGCGGCATCCAGCACTTTCCTATCTGTTTTCCGGCCTGTTCATCGGGCCGACCAGCCAGGCCCCGCGCTTCGACGAGGCGCGCCACGACTCGCTCTATGAACTCGAAATCGCCATGGCGCAGGTGCCGCGTCCAGACCAAGGTCCCGCGCCGCTGCCCTGGCTGGTCGACCGCCTGTTCCGCAATCTGCTCACCGACGTCACCGGCAACACGCATCGCTCCGAAATCTGCATCGACAAATTGTTTTCGCCGGACGGGCCGACCGGCCGGCTCGGACTGGTCGAGTTCCGCGGCTTCGAAATGCCGCCCAATGCGCGCATGAGCCTTGCGCAGCAATTGCTTGTCCGCGCCATCATCGCGCGTCTCTGGAAAAGCCCGCTCGACGGGCGCTTCGTCCGCTGGGGCACGGCCCTGCACGACCGCTTCATGCTGCCGCACTATGTCTGGACCGACTTTTTGGACGTGCTCGCCGATCTGAAGCAGAACGGCTTTGCGCTGCGGCCAGAATGGTTCGACGCGCAGCTCGAATTCCGCTTTCCGTTCTGCGGCTCCGTCGAACATGCTGGGATAAAACTCGAACTGCGCCAGGCGCTGGAGCCGTGGCACGTCATGGGCGAACAGGGCGCCATCGGCGGCACCGTGCGTTTCGTCGATTCGTCGGTCGAGCGGCTGCAGGTTCGGACCGAGGGCCTCAACCCGGAGCGCCACGCAATCCTCTGCAACGGCCGCATCGTGCCGATGAAGGCGACCGACAACCGCGAGGTCGCGGTGGCCGGCGTGCGCTACAAGGCGTGGCAGCCCTCGTCGGGCATGCACCCCAACCTGCCGGTCAACACGCCGCTCACCTTCGACATTTATGACCGCTGGTCGGGCCGCTCGGTGGGCGGCTGCGTCTATCATGTCGCCCATCCCGGCGGGCGCAGCTACGACACGTTTCCGGTCAACGCCAACGAGGCCGAGGCGCGGCGGCTGG
>JBGTLX010000149.1:0-1951 GCA_041743855.1 Rhizobiaceae bacterium
CATGTCGGTCGAGGATATGAGCGTCCTGATCGAAGACGAGATCGTCGACGCCTTCGCTGCGGTGCCCGGCGTCGCCGACGTCCAGATCTACGGCGACAGGGACAAGATATTTCGCGTCGACATCGATCAGGCGAAGCTCGCCAGCCTTGGCCTGACGGTCGCCGATGTCGGCAATGCGCTGGCCTCGATGTCGTTCGATGCGCCCGCCGGCGCGCTGAACAGCGACACTCAGAACCTGATCGTCCGCGCCACCGCATCGCTGACCACGCCCGAGGCGTTCGAAAACATCATCCTCAACGGCCGCACCCGGCTTGGTGATGTCGCTTCGGTCACGCTTGGGCCAGACCTCGGCGAATCGACGCTGCGCGCCAACGGCCGCACCGGCATCGGCATGGGCATCGTTCGTCAGGCTCAATCCAACACGCTGGAAATTTCCGAAGGGGTTCGGGCGGCGGCAGCTGAACTCCAGGAGACGCTGCCCGAAGGCATGGACATCCGCGTCACCAGCGACGACGCGGTCTTCATCGACGGCGCGATCCACGAGGTCGAGATCGCGCTTGTGCTGTCGGTCAGCCTCGTTCTGCTTGTCATCTTCATTTTCCTCTGGGACTGGCGCGCCACGATCATTCCGGGAATGTCGATGCCGGTCGCCCTGATCGGCACCATAGCCGCGATCTATCTCGCCGGTTTCTCGATCAACATCCTGACGCTTCTGGCGCTGGTGCTTGCCACCGGTCTGGTCGTCGACGACGCCATCGTCGTTCTGGAAAACATCGTGCGCCGGCGCAATCAGGGCATGGGCCCCCGCGCCGCCGCGGTGCTGGGCGCGCAGGAGGTTTTCTTCGCCGTCATCGCAACGACCGCCACGCTGGTCGCCGTCTTCGTGCCGCTGTCCTTCCTGCCCGGCCAGACCGGCGGACTTTTTCGCGAATTCGGCTTCGTGCTGGCCATCTCGGTCATCCTGTCGGCCGTGGTCGCGCTGTCGCTTTGCCCGATGCTGGCCTCGCGCATGCTGAAAGCGCATGGCGGCGAGGAAAAGCGCGCCGGCCTGGTTCCCCGGATCGGCACGATGCTGGCCGGGCTTTATAGTCGCATCCTTCGCGCCTGCCTGAACGCGCCGGCGATCGTCGTTCTGATCTCGGTTCTGTTCGGCGCCGCCGCCTTTGCCCTCTCCGGCTCGATCCGGCAGGAACTGACGCCGGCGGAAGACCGCTCGACAGCCTTCCTGCGCATCTCCGCGCCGCAGGGGGTGAGCCTCGACTATCTGTCGCAAAGGATGCGCGAGGTCGAAGCGCTGATCCAACCGCTGCGCGCCACGGGAGAAGTGCAGAACACCTTCGCCATCGCCGGCCAGAACTCTACCAACAGCGGCTTCATGGCGATGACGCTGGCCCCTTGGGACCAGCGCGAACGCAGCCAGCAGGAGATCATCGACGAGATCAACATGCTGATGCTTCAGGTTCCCGGCGTGCGCGCCTTCGCCATGCAGCCCAACAGCCTGGGCATTCGCGGCGCGGGCAGCGGCCTGCAATTCGCCGTCGCCGGCAATGATTATGTCGAACTCAACACAGCGGCCGCAGCCATCGTGTCGGATATGGAGCGAGACCCGCGCTTCCGTCAGGCCCGGCTTTCGTCCGAGACAACGCAGCCGCAACTGTCCATCGTCATCGACCGCGAACGCGCCTCTGATCTCGGCATCGACATTGCCGGCCTGTCGCAGGCCATGCAGGCCATGCTCGACGGGCGCGAGATCGGCTCGGTGTTCATCGACGACCGCGCCTATTACGTGAAACTGGTTTCGACCACCAACCCGGTCAACGATCCGACCGACCTGGAAAACATCTTCCTGCGCGCCGAGGACGGCCGCTTCGTTCCGGTATCGACGATCGCAACCCTGTCGGAACAGGCCGTGCCGCCCTCGCTGGCGCGCGAGCAGCAGTTGCGCGCGGTC
>JBGTLX010000150.1:0-3040 GCA_041743855.1 Rhizobiaceae bacterium
CTAGGGCTCAGACTCGTTTACAAGCAGATTGCGGTGACGTGCCCAGCGAAGCTGTCGAGAACCCCTTGCCACTCCCGGCGTTGCTCATCCACGGAAGGCGCAGGGTCGGCATCGAACGTTTGATTGACGACGACGCCCGCGGCGCTGTCGTTGAAATCAACTCGTACGGTACGGTCGCCTTCCCGCCACTCGATCATTCGCATCGGCTCGATGGCCGTGTAGGTTGCGACGAAGTCGAAGTGTGAACCGCTGTGTCTGGACTCAATGCGGAGCTTGAGCAGGCCGCCTATTCTGAGATCGTTCGACGCCCACGTAGTCTCCCAATCTTCGGATTTGTCCCACTTCACGATGTCGGCAGGGGCGTTGAACGCTCGCCAGACGATGTCGATTGGCGCGTCAATGTGCGCCTGGGTTGTGATCTTCATGGGCTTCGATCCTATTCAGCTAGCGGGCCGTACTGAGGTGAGGCGTCAGCTTCGGGCGAAGTCGTTCACAGCCAGAAGGCGATAGCGGTGGCGAGCGCCACACCTGACAGGAAGTTTGCGGCGAGTTTGTCGTAGCGGGTGGCGACGCGGCGAAAGTCCTTGAGGCGGCAGAAGGCGTTCTCGACGAGGTGTCGCGCGCGATAGCGGTTCTTGTCGTAGCGGACGGCGCGTTTCCGGTTGCGGCGTCCTGGGATGACCGGCGTGGCACCTGCTTCGCGTAGCGCGCGGCGAAGGCTATCGGCATCGTACCCCTTGTCGCCAAGCAGGTATCGCATCCGCCCGGCGCGTTCGAGAAGAGCGGGCGCCGCCTTGATGTCGCTGACGTTGCCCGGTGTCAGCATCAGCGCATAGGGACGGCCGACAACGTCGGTAAGCGCATGGATCTTCGTGGTCCAGCCGCCACGAGACCGTCCGATCGCTTGCGCCGAGCGCCCCCTTTTGCGCCGAACGCTGCGCGCTGGATCTTGATGTACGTGCTGTCGATCGCTGTGCTCTTGGTCACTACCCCTGCCTCGACCAGCGCGGCGAGCAACTCCAGCCAGAACCCACGCTGCGACCAGCGATGGAAGCGATTGTAGATCGTCGTCGGCGGGCCGTAGTCTGTCGGGCAGTCGCACCAGCGACAGCCGACCTTCAGCACGTGCACGATCCCCGAAATCACCCGTCGGTCATCGACCCGACGGGCACCAGGCTGGTTTCTGGGCAAGTGCGGCTCAATCGCCGCCCATGCCTCGTCCGACAACCAGAACAACGCCATCCGCCGCCTCCTATCATCACCATGCGCTGTGAATCAGGAAGCTACCCGCAGATCAAGAGGCTGATTGGGTTTGGACCCTAGCCCGCCGCTGGGTCCGCTACGGGTACTTCTACCCGCTCGGCGAGGCGCTGGCCGGCATCCTGATGATCGCGGGCGCCCTAATCTGGGTCGCGGCGCCGGTCGCGCTCTTCATCGGCACTGTTGGGGCGATCTCGGTGTTCAAGGCGGTCTACATCGACAAGCGCGAGCTGAAATGCGCCTGCGTCGGCGGATCGAGCAACGTGCCGCTGGGCTTCGTCTCGCTGACCGAGAATCTCATGATGATGGCGATGGCGATCTGGATGCCGATCCGAATGTTTTGGCTGGGGTAGCCCAGATTGCTGCACATGCAGTTCTGCGGCTGACAGCCCCTGCCTATTCGCGAAGCCGAGCCGATGATCGTCGTGATCGACATAGTCGGCACGGCGGCGGTGTTCTTGTTCGTCCGGGTATATTGGCGCGCATTTCCGATTAGGGAGGTGCTGACGACCACCAAAAAAAAGGGCTTGAGCTTCCAGTCACTGGAAGCCGCAAGGTGATGCATGACATCGAAAGGTTGGCAGGACATGGACCACGATCATCATCACACGTCGCCCCATATCCCGGCTGGGACCGAGACGGCGAAGGACCCGGTTTGCGGGATGACCGTCGCTGTCAAGCCAGACGGGCGTCATGCAGAGTTCGATGGCGAGACCTTCCATTTTTGCTCAGAGAAATGCCAGACGAAGTTCAAGGCGGATCCGTGGTTCTACGCCTCGGGACGGGCTGCCGGGCAGAGGAAGGCAGCTCCGGCCAACGTCCAGTACACTTGCCCGATGCATCCCGAAATCGTGCGCGACGCTCCGGGATCCTGCCCGACCTGCGGCATGGCGCTGGAGCCGATGGTGCCCTCGGACGAGCCGAGCGAGGAACTGACCGATTTCACGCGTCGGATGTGGATCTCGGCGGCGGCGGCGGCGCCGCTCATCATCCTCACGATGGGCGAACTGGTGGCGCTGCCGGTGCGCGACTGGATCGGCCACCAGACGGCCAGCTACCTCGAATTCGTGCTGGCGACGCCGATCATTCTCTGGGCCGCCCTGCCGTTCTTCCGGCGCGGCTGGGATTCGGTGGTGAACCGGTCACCGAACATGTGGACGCTGATCAGCCTCGGCGTGGGGGCGGCCTATCTCTATTCGCTGGTTGCGACCTTCCTGCCAGGCGTGTTCCCGGAGCAGTACCGGATGGGCCACGGCGTGGGCACCTATTACGAGGCGGCGGTGGTGATCGTTGCGCTGGTCTTCGTAGGCCAGGTTTTGGAACTGCGCGCGCGCGAACGCACCGGGGATGCGATCCGCGCACTTCTGGATCTAGCGCCGAAGACCGCACGGCGCATCCTGCCGGACGGCACCGAATACGACGCGCCGCTCGAGAACATCATGGAGGGCGACCGGCTGCGCGTGCGCCCCGGCGATGCGGTGCCGGTCGACGGAACGGTGATCGAGGGCCGCTCGTCTCTTGACGAAAGCATGCTGACGGGCGAGTCGATGCCGGTCGAAAAGGGCCCGGGCGATGCGGTGACCGGGGCCACGATCAACAAGAACGGCTCTCTCGTGATCGAGGCCGGCAAGGTCGGGTCCGATACCGTGCTGGCGCAGATCGTGGCCATGGTGTCGAACGCGCGCCGGTCCCGCGCGCCGATCCAGGGTCTGGCCGACCGGGTGTCGGCGGTCTTCGTGCCAACCGTTGTCGCCATCGCCATTGTCGCCTTCGTGGTCTG
>JBGTLX010000151.1:0-1915 GCA_041743855.1 Rhizobiaceae bacterium
TTCATGCTGGCGCAGACGGCCACGGTCTCGGTCAATCCGAAGACGATGCGGCCCTATTATCTCGTCCACTGGGCGAGTTTCGACGGGTCGGCGAATTTGCCGCTGATCTATATGGCGACGGTCGAGGATTCGTCCGAAGCCATGGTCGCGCAGCTTGTCGGCGACGATGGAAAGCTCAGCGACAAGGTCGACATTCCGGTTCCCGTCGACGGCCTGCTCAATCCGGAGCTGGCGCACCGTTTCGACGATTTCACCGAAAAAAACTCGGCCTACACGCTGTCGCCGGCGACGATTGCCGGCAATCTCGACAAGGATTTTCCCAACCTTCACCCCAAGCAACTGCGGCGCGTCGTGCTGGGGCCGTTCTACTCTGCCGGCATCACCGAGCACAATTCGGCGGTGAGCGAGGTGCTGTCCAAGGTGCGCAAGCCGGAAAATGCCTGGCTGCTGACCTGGACCATCCAGGAGGTCTTTTCCAAGGGCGAAAGAGCGGGCCGAAAAGGCCTGTGGTCGAGCGAGCCCGCCTTCGAGGAGTTCCATATCAACACCGACGATCTGGAAGCCGCGCGCCAGGGCGTGTCGAGCTACGAGAAACACGCGCTGATCCCGCACGAGGCCTATCAGGCGCTTTACGCGGCGGGCGAGGCCGAGAAGATCTTTGCCGGCTACAAGGTGCACATCCTGTCCAAGGGCCAGGTGATCAGCGATGTTTAGGGCGCAAGCGCATCTGCTGTTTGGCGTAAGAACCCCCTCTCCGGCCGCTTCGCGGCCACCTCTCCCCCTTGAAAGGGGAGAGGATGAGCGTCAGCGTCTCCGCCATCCTCTCCCTCCGGAGGGGGGAGAGGTGCCGAGCGAAGCGAGGCGGAGAGGGGGAATTTCGAAGATACCGAGTGCTAGGTTTCCGGGAGAAAACTGATGGACACCGGCCTGACCACCATTGCCGAAGCCGACATCGAAAAGCACCGCGCCACCGCGCAGTCGATGATCACGCGCATCGTCGTGTTGGAGGATTCGTCCGGCCAGTCGAACACCGCGCTTGCCGGCACCGGTAGGCGGTTCGTCTCGACCGTTTCGGCTGGTTCGGTGCGCCGGACGCGCGAGGTGGAGCTGACAAAAACCGTTGCCTCGGTGCGGCCCGACGACCAGTTGATGACCATCCCGCAGCACACGCTGCTCTACCGCGCGCGGCGCGGCATTTCCGTGGCGCTGGCGGTGGGCGACGTGTTTTCGCGCGCCAACGATCTCGAAAGCCTGGCGGCGAAAAACGCCCGCGCGCCGCTCGAGGGCGACGAGGCGTCGCACTTCAAGAAGCTGCTGTCGGCGTCGGCCTATGTTTCCGCCTTCGCGCTCGCCTCCTATCTCACGCAACTGATCGACAGCGACGGCGAAGCGCCCAACGACATCAAGGAGCCGGATTTCCTGTTCGACACGCCGCAGGACGCGCTGAAATCAATCGTCGCCGGGCTGGACGGCGCGTTGGCCGGCGCGAAGGCCGAAGCCGACCTGCTGACTCGCGCCAAGACCTTCGCCCGCGTCGCCATCGACGGCCTTTTGACGCGCAAGGGCCGCTTCGACGGTCTCGGCGACTTCGAGAACGCGCATATCCGCATCGACGCCGACGATTTTACGCTGGACGGTTTCGACGTTGCGCCCGGCAAGAAATCGAAGCCGCTGGTGATGACCTTCAAGAAGCCGGATGAGGTCGTCGGCAACCACATCGCCAAATACCAGTCGGTCAAGCTCGCCAAAATGTTGATGGCCTATGATTTCGACCGCGAGCTGAACCCCTTCGTCGAGCTTGGCGGCTTCCTGTTCACCTTCATCGGCGACGGCGCGCCGGGCACCGGCAAGACGACGCTGATCCAGATGATCGCGGGGCTGGTGCATGGCTATGCGCAGGTCGCGGGCTATCCCT
>JBGTLX010000152.1:0-4023 GCA_041743855.1 Rhizobiaceae bacterium
GAGCCTTCACCCAGCGCCCTGAGCTTGCCCGACGCGACGGCGCGCGACAGCGGCGCCATGCCGCAATTGGTGCAGGGATAAATGCGTTCGGCGTCCGCGTGCCGTAGCGCCGCTTCTATTGTCGCGGCAACCTGCTCGGGCGCTTCGACCGTGTTGGACGCCACGTCGATCGCGCCAACCAGCAATTGCTTGTCGGGGAGCAGACCGATCAGCGAGATCGGGACGCGCGAATTGGCGCATTCGAGCGAGACTTGTTTGATCGACGAGGCGTTGATTGCCGGAAAGATCGCCTCGTACTGCCGCCATTCGGCGCCGAGCGTCTCCTTCCATTTGAGATTGGCCTCGATGCCGTAGCCGTAGCAGATGTGCACGGCGGTGGTGCATTGCAGCCCACGCGCGGCGCGCTCGAGTGCGGCGATGCCCCAATCGTTGACCTCGTCCATGAAGACGTTGAACGCCGGTTCGTCGAACTGGATCGTATCGACGCCGGCCGCCTCCAGTTCCAGCGCCTCGTCGTTCAGGATCTCGGCGAATGCCATCGCCATGTCGGCGCGGCGTCCGTAATGCGTGTCGGCCAGCGTGTCGCAAATGGTCATCGGGCCGGGAAGCGTGAATTTGAGCTGCTTTTTGGTATGCGCGCGGCAGAACGCCGCCTGCTCGCGATGGATCGGACCGCGCCGCTTCACCTCGCCGGTGACGGTCGGCACGTCCGCCTCGTAGCGGTTGTTGCGGATGCCCATTCGGGTCATCAACTGCCAGTCGATGCCCTCGACGGTCTCCAGAAACCCATGCACGAAATGGGTGCGGAATTGTTCGCCGTCCGAGACGATCTCGATGCCTGCATCTTCCTGTTCCTTCATCCAGATCAGCGCCGCTTCGCGCTTGGCGCCGTCGAGTTGCTCGCCCTCCAGCTTCCATTTCGGCCACAGCTTTTCGGTTTCCGCCAGCCATGACGGTTTGGGCAGACTGCCGGCGATGGTCGGTGGGAAAAGCATTATGCCTCCAATTTGTGCGGGCTATCGGCGTTCGGCGAAGTTGCTCCGCACCTGTAGCGCGGAACGACTATCTCGAAAGCGATGGTAAAGCGAATTACTCTGCCGGCAATGCGATACTGCCTTCCGGCACCGTGGCGTTAGCGAGCAACAGCAACTCGTCGGACTCCTGCTCCGAGGGCTGCTCGGCGCGGACCGCCGTTTCAAGCGCGGCAAAATTCTGTTCGGACGGTATCCGCCTGAATTCGGTCAACGCCGCGAACGTCAACGGATTCTCGACCTGGGCGATCGCTGCGATCGTGCCGGTTCTGGCGTCGACGCTGTCCAGATTTCCGGCATCGACCTGAAAGGACTCCAATTGCGCGCGCAGTTCATTGCTCGTGCTCATTCCTTCAAAATCGTCGATCGAAAACAAATCGTTCAAGCTGTCCTCTCGTTTCCCGCATGCGCCGGTGACCACGCTGTAGGCGCTTACGGCCAGATATTTGCTCAGGCGTTCGAGCATGCCGACGCCGTCCGCTTCCATCGCGCCGCGGAACATCTTGTGAACGTCGCTGGCGAACTCGGTCCGCGTGTCGCAGAAATGATCGTGAATGACCGACGCGCGCCGATAATTGCCGGTAAAAGGCGATCCGGCGAATGACCATAGTGCAGGCGGTATAGAAGCACCATCGATGGTCGTGCCTTTCGGGACAACCCAGACCTTGCCTGCTTTATCCTTGAAAGACACACCGGACAGCAACTCCATATCGCGATGCGTGTTCGCGGGTGCATTCTGCCATCGAAACTCGAACGATCCCTGAAACGACTGCGCCTGCGCCGCAGTCATGCCGAGGCATATCCCCATCAACACGGGCAATCGGCGAATATTGACAAGCGCAAGGACGGATCTCCTCATAAATCCACCTCGGTAGATGACCTCTGACACCGTTAGTAGCATATCTTGATCAGTAGATCACCACGCCGCGAATGCTCTCGCCCCGGTGCATCTCCAATTCCGAATTCGCGCGCAAAGTTTCAGCTTTTCTCCGATCAAGCGGCCAGACCCTGCTTAAAGCGGATTCGACATGGCGGCTCTCCAATCTTCATTGTAGACGTGCCGGATGGTATCCAATCTCGCAATCGGCTCGGCAATCATCGCCCTCACATTTTTCATCCATTCGGTCGGGCTCATCTGGCTTACCCGGCTTATGAGCGCCGTTGCCGAGCGGCTTCCCTTCCGGGATCGCCAGACGGCAAAGATCATTGCGATGTTGATTGCCGCCACCGGTTTAATGATTTTGCTGAGCGTCGAGATAGCCGTATGGGCGCTCGGTCTGGTCAGCGCCGGCGCCTTCGCTGATTTCGAAACCGCGCTTTATTTCTCGACATCCACCTTCGCCACGGTCGGCTTCGGGGATGTCGCTCCTGCGCCGGAGTGGCGTCTGCTGGCTGCCATGGAAGGCGTTGCCGGCTTTCTCATCATCGGCTGGTCGACAGTCTATCTCGTGACGGCGGGCATCCGTTTCGGTCCCTTCGAACGCGACACGCATTTTTGAGTGGGGCGAGCATCATTGGCAACTGGGGACGCAGGCTAGCTGTGCCCGAATTGGCTGGACTGGCGGAGCACGCTGCCCGACAATGGTGTCAATCCCTGAGTCTTGAGAGCGCACCAATCCCATGGCGAGTGACCGGCTTCCGCGCGACCCTCTGCTTCGCGAAGCTATGAACAAGGCTGCAAGGGCCGGCGCCCAGGCGCGGCCCTTCATCCATCTGAGGGTGCATTCGGCCTATTCGCTGCTCGAAGGCGCGCTGCAACTGACGAAGGTGGTGGCCCATGCGGTGGGTGACGGAGCGCCGGCGATCGCCGTCACAGACACCAACAACCTCTTCGGCGCGCTCGAATTCGCGCAGAAAGCGGTCAAGGACGGCGTCCAGCCGATCATCGGCTGTCAGATCGACGTTGCCTTCGGCGACGAGAACCAGGACGCCAATCGCGGCTACCAGAAGCGGGCCGGGCCGGAGCTGTTTCCGGTCGTGCTGATCGCCGCTACCGAAACGGGATATGCGAACCTCGTCCGGCTGGTGAGCCACGCCTATCTCGACAACATACCGGGCGAAGCGGTCAATGTGACGATGGGCTGGCTCGCGCAGAGTCAGGAAGGCTTGATTTGCCTCAGCGGCGGCCCGCGCGGGCCGATCGGGTCGGCGCTGAAATCCGGCCATCCGCCGCTCGCCGAATCGCGCCTGCTTGCTCTGAAGGCGCTGTTCGGCGACCGGCTCTATGTCGAACTGGAGCGCGTGGCCGGCTACGACCGCGGCGTGGAAGCCGCCACGGTCGATCTCGCCTACCGCCACGAACTGCCGCTGGTCGCCACCAACGAGGCGTTTTTTCATGTGCGCGAGGACTATGAAGCCCATGACGCGCTGATCGCCATCGCCGAGGGTTCGGTCATCGCCGTCGATGATCGCCGCCGCCTGTCGCCTGACAAATTCCTGAAAAGCCCGAACGAGATGGTGGCGCTGTTCGCCGACATCCCCGAAGCGGTGGACAACACGGTCGAGATCGCGCTGCGCTGCAATTTCTACCCGAAAACCAGGCACCCTATCCTGCCGCGCTTTGCCGGCGGCGACGTGGCCGACGCCGACGCGGCCGTCAGGGCCGAGGCTGCCGAACTGGCGCGGCAAGCCCATGCGGGGCTGGAAAAACGCATTGCCGAGTTCGGCGTGACGCCCGGCTTCACGCCCGGGCAATATCGCGAACGGCTCGATTTCGAGCTCGGCGTCATCGAGCGGATGAAGTATCCGGGCTATTTCCTGATCGTCGCCGACTTCATCCAGTGGGCGAAGGCTCAAGGGATTCCCGTCGGGCCGGGACGCGGCTCCGGCGCCGGCTCGCTGGTCGCCTATTCCACCACCATCACCGACATCGATCCGCTGCGTTTTTCGCTGCTATTCGAGCGCTTTCTCAACCCCGAACGCGTCTCGATGCCCGATTTCGACATCGATTTCTGCCAGGACCGGCGCGACGAGGTGATCAGCTACGTCCAGG
>JBGTLX010000153.1:0-5691 GCA_041743855.1 Rhizobiaceae bacterium
CTGCGCGCGATCTCGCCCGGGTAGGCGAGATGATGCGCTGCGGTGGAGCGGTCGGCAGCCGTCAGATCGTTCCGGAACGCTGGGTGAACGACACGCTGAACGGCGGCGATGCGGCGGCCTGGAAAGCCGGCGATTTTTCGCTTTTGCTCGCCAATGGGCGCTATCGCAACAAGTGGTATCAGACCGGCTTTCCCGGCGGGGCGTTCTGCGGCATCGGCATTCACGGACAGTGGCTCTACGTCGATCCCGCGACCGAAACCGTCATCGTCAAATTGTCGTCCCAGCCCCTGCCGGTGGACGACTCCATGGACAAGGAGTGCCTGGATTTCTTTCAGGCCGTCGCGCTCATGGTTTGAGGCCGCGAGTCGGTCGGTCGGACCACGCCTTCCGGGTGGCCAGATGCGACTTGATAAGCGCCACGAACGCGTCGCCGGCATGGTGTAGCGGACCGCTGTTGTCGATGGTTACGCAGTCCAGGCTGTGCTGGCCATAGCCGGAATTGCGGGCCAGACGCCGGGCAATGTCGCCATCCGATTCACGCCCGCGCCCCTGCAGCCTTTGGCGAAGCTCCTCGGGCGAAGCATTTATCATGACCACTGCGCTGTTGTCGTAGCGGCGGCGAACTTCCGCGACGATGCCGCGCGACAGGTTGGCGACAGCAATGGCGCCGGACCGCACGGCGTCGTCCGCCTCGACCGGAATGCCGTAGCAGAGCCCATGCGACGACCACGACAGGGCATAGGCGCCCGCCGCATCAGCCATGGCGAAAGCGTCCTCCGAAATGCTGTCATGGTCTTCGTTTGCCGGATCGCCGAGGCGGGTCACCACGCGGCGTACGAAATGCACGCCGGGTTCTCCCGCCAGGTTGCGGCGCGCATAGTCGATTACGGAATCCTTGCCCGCGCCGCTCGGCCCGACCACCGCGATGAACGTTCCACCCGGGATGGATCGGCGTTCGGCTAAGGCTTCCGCGCCACTCCGGGACGGCTCGTTCATGCCACGCGCGCGCCTTCGCGCCACACTTCGCGGACCACCGGAACGCCGTCATCGAAGCGGACGCGGACGAGATCGGCGCGCTTGCCCGGTTCGATCGAGCCGCGATCGGCGAGGCCGACGGTCCGGGCCGGCGTGGAAGTCACCATGGCGATGGCCTTGGGCAGGCTGATCGTCTCGACTTCGGCGCTTAACTGAAACGCGGCGTGCAGCAGGCTGAAGGGAATGTAGTCGGAGGACAGCACGTCTAGGATGCCTTCCCGCGCCAGATCCTTCGCCGCGATGTTGCCCGAATGCGAGCCGCCGCGCACGATGTTGGGGGCGCCCATGAGCACGCTCATGCCAGCCTCATGCGAGGCGCGGGCCGCCTCGATCGAAGTCGGGAACTCGGCCAGCCGCACGCCCTGGCCTATCGCCTCGCCGACATGGTCGAGCGTCGCGTCGTCATGGCTGGCAAGCGTTACGCCGGTGGCGTTGCAATGGGCGGCGATGGCTTGCCGATGCGGCGCGGAGTAACGCTGCGACTGTTCCATGCGCAACGCGACATAGCGCTGGAAAGCCTCGTCCGAGAGGCCGCGCTTGGTCTTGTAGTAGAGCGTATACTGCCCCATCGTCTGGAACTGGCGCTGGCCCGGCGCGTGGTCCATCAACGAGGCGAGGCGCACGCGATCGTCGTTTCGAAACTGATCGAAGGCTGCCAGCACATCGGCGGACGAGACTTCGCAGCGTAGATGAATGAAATGCTCGGCGCGCAGACGGCCCTCTCTGCCGGCAAACTCGAGCGCATCGGCAAGCACCCGCATTTCTCCAGGCGCAAAGCCGCCGCCATCCTCCTCCGAGCCCATACGGAGGCAGTCGAACACGGTAGTGATGCCCGATGTGGCGATCTGGGCGTCGTGCGCCTGCACGGCGGCGACCGCGTTCCAGCGCACGCCGGGCCGGGGCGCGAAATGTCCTTCGAGATGGTCGGTATGTAGTTCCACGAGGCCCGGAACGACGAAGTCGCCGTCGAAATCCTCACCGGCCTGCGAGGGTCCGAAATCCACAGCGGCGATCATGCCGTTCTCGATCTTCAACGAACCCGTCACCACCTCGTCCGCGAGGACGATGCGGGCGTTCCGGAAACTTTGTTCGACGCTCATTCAGGCGGTCTTTCAGTTCTGTCGGTCGGGTGACCCCGGCATTCTTGGTGCGAGTGTGGGCGGCGCACTGGCTGCTTCGGCAAGTGCCATGCCGGCAAAGCCGCCGCCGATCGCCACAGGCGTGCGTGAGTAGGCGATTTCCGTGACAGTTTCAAGAAATGCAGCGCCGCAATCACTCGGCCGATTGCGGATTGATCAGCCGCTTGCGCAGTTGATTCGAAATGTTGTCGAAGACAAAGACGACAATCAGGATGAGCAAGACCATGTAGGCGACGTTTTCCCAGTCGGAATTGGTGCGCATCGCCTCCCACAATTTCAGGCCGATGCCGCCGGCGCCGACCGCGCCGATGATCGTGGCCGAACGGGTGTTCGATTCCCAGAAATACAGAGACTGGCTGATGAAGATAGGGAGCACCTGCGGCACGACGCCGAAGCGCTGCACCAGAGCGGGCGAGGCTCCCACCGAGCGGATGCCCTCGCGCTGCTTGTCATCGATGTTTTCCAGCGCCTCGGAATACAGTTTTCCGAACGTGCCGGTGTCGGTGAAGAAGATCGCCGAGATGCCGGCGAGCGGTCCGGGGCCGAAAGCCCGGGTAAAGAACAGCGCCCAGATCAGCATGTCGACGGAGCGCAGGAAGTCGAACAGGCGCTTGGCGAGTTGATTGACCGGGCGGTTGCGCGTGATGTTGCGCGCCGCGGCAAATGCCAGCGGAAAGGCCAGGATGCTGGCGAAAACTGTGCCGACGAAAGCCATGACGATCGTCTGCAGAAGCTTCGTCCAGACATCGAGATGCTGCCACTCGGCGTTATAGAGGATATTGTTCCAGGCCAGTGACAGGTTCGAGCGCTGCGGATCGATGCGCTGGTCCGAAGCGAGAAGCGAAACAACCTCGCCGGCCGATTTTCCCCAGAACGGCGAATTGGTGTCGAACACAAAATTCGCCCAGCCCCAGAAACGGTGGCGGATCTTGATCTCGTCATTCTCGATCTCGGCGCGACCGGAAAAGCCGAAGCGCACGATGATTTTCTCACCCGGTGTTTTTTGCTCGGCCCATGCCGGCAGCGGGCCGCGCGCGACGACGGATTCGCCGCGAACGATGTCGACGATCAGCGTTTCCGACCCCCGGGTTACGGTGACGACGCCCGGAACCACATCGATCGCGTTGCCGCGGCCTATTTCGATCGTCGCCAGGACGATCTCCTCCTCGCGGACAGTCTCGGTGGTCGCCACCGAAGCCTGCGGGCCTGACTGTCCGGTCGGCGCGGGCTGGCCGCCCACGGTGCCCATGAAACTTCCGGCCGAACCGGCCCCGGCATCAGGGCTGGCGCTGGCGGCGGGTTGCGAGACGGTGCGCTCCACCATCGCGGTTTGCCGCTTCACCCAAGCGGGATTGCCCTTTTCCCCGATTGGGTCGAAGCGCGGATAGGTAATGTCGATGTAGCCGTCGCCGAATTCGACATCCGGCCGAACCTCATAGGTCACCCAGTCGGCGAGATAGGTTCCCGCCATGCTCCAGTTGCCGCCGCCAAACACCGCGCCGATGGAAAAGAACCACCAGGCAAAGATCAGATAGAACACGAGGCCGAGGCCAACCGCCCAGCCGGTCAGTCGCTTGCGGTAGGATTGCGCGAAGATTTCGGGATTGCGCTCGACGATCGCGTCCAGATCGGCTGGGGAAAGCGTGGTCATGGTCAGTCTCCCCGGCCGAATGCGAAGGCCTGTTCGCCGACCAGCTTGCGCCGCAGCCAGGCTGAAAACTGATCGACGGCGATGATCGTCAAAAGGAGTAGCAGCACGATGGCCAGCGTCTTGGCCTCATGCGTCTGGCTGATCGACAGGCGCAACGCCTCGCCGATGCCGCCGCCACCGACCGCGCCGATGATCGTCGATGCCCGCACATTGATCTCCAGCCGCAGCAGCGAATAGCTCAGGAAATTGGGCATGACCTGCGGCACGATGCCGAACCAGACGCGCTCCGACCAGTTGGCGCCGGCGGCGCGAAGGCCTTCGTCGGGCCGCATATCGGCATTCTCGACCACTTCGTAGAACATCTTTCCGAGCGCCCCGATCGTATGGATCGAGACGGCGATGATGGCCGGCACGGCGCCCAGCGAAAGCACCGCGAGAAAGAAGCCGGCGATGACGATTTCGGGAAAGGCGCGGACAATCTCCATGAAACGCCGCACGGAGAAGCGCAGCCAGCGTTGCGTGACGAGGTTGGACGCCGCCAGGAAGCACAGCAGGAAGCCGAGCGAAAAGCCGATCAGCGTCGAGACCAGCGCGATGTTGAGCGTCTCAACCATGAGGTAGACATATTCGGGAACATAGAGCGCTTCGGTGAAATAGACGCGGCCTTCCGGGTAGTTGTATTTCAGGCTGCCGTCTTCATAGGGCGAGGCGAGGTCGAACAAAGCACGCCAGACTTCCCAGCCATCGCGCGGCAGCAGCTGGCCGACAAAATCGAACAGGTGCGGGAGTCGGTCCCAGAATTTTCCGGCGCTGCTTTCATTGGCGAACCACAATGAACCGGACATGGCGATGATCATGAAGGCGACGCCGCCGATCGTGTAGAGCCGGCGACGGGACGCGAGTTCGCGCCAATGCCGTTCAACAGAAAGACCGGTTTGCGAAAGTGTGACGCTCATGAATGGTCCCCGCAAAACGAAACGCGCCGCGGGGGATGCCCCGCGACGCGCCGTTGCTGCCCGATGCTTTTACGAACCGATCTGCGCCTTGCGGGCGTCGATGATGGGCTGGTAAAATTCCGGGGTGACTTCGGTGAAGCCGGTAAAGTCGCCGCCCTGAATGGCGGAGAAGCAGGCCGGATCCGATTTGGGCAGACCGACCATGAAGTCCTTGAACTTGGTCTTCATGTCGGCGTCCATCGAGGTGCGGATCACGATTGGGCCGTTCGGAATGAGCGGCGACCTCCACAATTCAACCAGGTCGTCCATGTCGAGCACGCCCTTCTCGACCATCTTTGCGAGATTGCCGGACGTATAACCGTCCTTGAACTCACCGACGCCGGAGCCCCAGGTCGTGCCGGCGTCGAATGTGCCCTTCAGCACTTCGAGGACCAGGTTCTCATGGCCGCCGCCGAAGCCGGTCTCGCTGAAATAGTCCTTTACCGGTGTGCCGCCCAGAGCTGCCGGAAGAGTGGCTACGGGAACGAGGTAGCCCGAGGTCGAATCAGGATCGGCGAAGCCCAGTTTCTTGCCTTTCATGTCTTCGAGCTTGGCGATGCCGGAATCCTTGCGCGCCACCATGATGGCATAATAACCGGTCGAGCCGTCGGTCTGGACGGTGGTCAGGATCGGTTCGACCGCATTCGCGTCCTCCAGATAGACCTTGGCGTAGGCCGACGCGCCGAGTTCGGCGTAGTCGAGCGTACCGCCGAGCAGGCCCTGCACGACACCGTCATAGTCGGCGGCCGGGAACAGAGAGACCTTCTCGACGCCGAGCGCGCCAGGCAGCTTGTCGATCATGCACTGAAAATTGCGCAGCCGGTCGGCTTCGTTTTCGCCGCCGAGGATGCCGATGCGGAACTCCTTGAGG
>JBGTLX010000154.1:0-3154 GCA_041743855.1 Rhizobiaceae bacterium
AAGCTCCTGCAGATTGCCGGCCAGCGACATGTTGCGGACGCGCTCGGTGCGCATGCGCTGCTTCGACTCGGCCGAGAAGATGCCGACAAAACTCTCCCAGCCGGTAAAGCTCTTCATGTTCTCGAATTCGGCGCCGAACACATTGGTCGCGTCCTCAAGGCCGATGATCAGGTCGGCAATGTTGCCTTCCATCGTCTGCTGCTGCTTCAGCACGTCCTCGATGCGGGCATTCTCGATGTCGAAGTCGGCGGCGCCGATCTTCTGGTCGGATTGCGCGAATTTATCGAGCACGACGGCGGATTGGTCGATCTTCGAGCGCATTTGCTCGATGGCAGCTTGCGTCTTGGCAATCTCGGAATCGAAATTCTGTAGCGTCGCCATCGGGGTCTCTCCAGTCCGCCAGGGTTCGTGCGAGGCGAATATATGTGGCGCGGGTTGGGATTGAAAGCCGGGCGGGCGAATGAAAAGGCCGGCGTCGAATCAGCGCCTGCCGATCTAGGTCCGCGCCTCCAGCCCGAGCACGAGGAGCCGGAATCGTCTGCCCTTGCGGCAAGAGCCGGCGACGAACCCGCAACAGCGGCAGAGCGAAAACCCCGCCCTACAAGCGGACGGGGTTTCACGGAGTCAGCCTTCAGGTCGCCATGCCGGCGGCGAGCCGTAACTACTTCGGCTGCTCGTCTTGACCGAACCGGTCGCCGCACTTGCCGAGAATGCCTTCTTCAGGTCTTCGGCGGCGACGTCCTGGGCGCGCTTGGCGTCGTCCAGCACCGCGTCCATGCCGAAGAACTCGTGCGTGACGCCGTCATTGTTCTGGTAGTTCGTCTCCACGCCGGCCTCCTGCAGCTTGTCGGACAGCATCTTGCCTTCCGACAGAAGCGGGTCGATCTCGGCGGTGATGATCGTCGCCGGCGGCAGGCCGTTGAGGTCGGCCTTCGTGGTCAGGTTCAGCATCGGGCTTTCGCCATCCTCGGGCTTGGCCAGGACATGCTTGACGAACCACTCCATGCCGCCTTTCGACAGCGGGATCGCATTCTGGTTGGCGATGTACGAGGGCGTGTTCATGTCGGTGCCGGCCACCGGATAGACCAGCAGCATGTGGAGCGGGGCCTGCAGGTTTTCGTCGCGCGCCATGATGGCGACGTTGGCCGCGAGATTGCCGCCGGCGCTTTCGCCGGCGAGCGCGATGCGGGCCGGATCGCCGCCGAAGCTGCCGGCATTTTCCAGAACCCATTTGTAGGCAGCGAAGGAATCCTCATGCGCGGCCGGGAATTTATGTTCCGGCGCATGGCGGTATTCGACGCTCGCCACGATCGCCCCGGTCTTGGTCGCCAGCGCAAGCGCGGACGCCTCGTAGGTGTCGATGTCGGCGATCACCCAGCCGCCGCCATGATAATAGACGATGACCGGAAGCGGCCCTTCACCGGCGTTTTCGGGCGTGTAGATGCGGATAGGCTGGGCGCCGTCGGCTATCGGATAGGTCATGTCCTGTTTCTTCACCGCAGGCATGGGCGGCGACTTGCCCTGATCCTTGAGCACGGCCACGACCGCGTCGCCGGGCGTCGGCTGGGTACGGGCCTCTTCGACGCTCAGCGTTTCGAGAGGTTTTGCGCCGAGATCCTGAAGCTTCTTCAGAACCACCGCCATGTCTTCCCGATCGGCGCGCTGCATCGTGCCGCTGTCGGACGTTTCGGCCAACGGGTTCGGCTTGGCGTCCTGCGCTATAGCCGGCGCCGAGAACACGACCGCGCCGGCGAGCAGTCGCGCTACAAGGGCGGACATACGGATGGAGTGCTTCATGATCTCTTCTCTCTGATCGGGACAGTTGATGAAGGTTTGAAGGCGCGATCAGCCCTGCGCGGACCGGAAATTCCCATGCGATCAGCGATCTGCCTTCAATCGGAGTAGGCCGGGGTTCGTTGACCGTTCAAACCGCAGCTTTGTTATTTTGTTCCGCCGGAAGCGCGATTTGGTAAATTGGCGACCGAAGGACGTGTCGCCATCCACCGGAAAAGACCGGCCATTTGTCGTCCACCGATCAGCCGGCGGCGCTCAAGCCTGCGTCATGCCGCTTGAAACCGCGCCAGAATGCTGTTTTGCTTGAGAAACAGGGCTGACGACAAAAACGTAGCTTCGCCTGCCTGAACAGAATCGCAATGGGAGAACCTTCATGTCGCGTATGAAATCACTCGCCGCCGGCCTCGGCCTGGCCGCCCTTCTATCGTCCGGCGCGGCCTTCGCGGCCGATCCGGAAAGCTGCAAGGCAGTGCGCTTCGCCGATGTCGGCTGGACCGACATCACGGCCACGACCGCCACCGCCAGCGTCATCCTCGAAGCGCTCGGCTACGCCCCCGACGTGCAGGTGCTGTCCGTGCCGGTCACCTACACATCGCTGAAGAACAAGGATGTAGACGTGTTCCTCGGCAACTGGATGCCGACCATGGAAGCCGACATCAAGCCCTATCTCGACGACAAATCTGTCGAGACGCTGGTGACCAACCTCGAAGGCGCGAAATACACCCTTGCCGTGCCGGCCTATGTCTATGACGCCGGCCTCAAGGATTTTGCCGACATCGCCAAGTTCAAGGACCAGCTCGACGGCAAGATCTATGGCATCGAGGCCGGCAATGACGGCAACCGCCTGATCCAGGGCATGATCGACGAGGACAAGTTCGGCCTCAAGGGTTTCGAGCTCGTGGAAAGCTCGGAAGCGGGCATGCTGTCCGCGGTGCAGAAGGCAACCGGCTCCAAGGAAGAGGTCATCTTCCTCGGCTGGGAGCCGCATCCGATGAACGCCAACATCGAGATGAAATATCTGTCGGGCGGCGACGATGTGTTCGGCCCGAATTTCGGCGGCGCGACGGTCGCCACCAATGTGCGGGCGGGCTACACGACGGAATGCCCCAATGTCGGCGCGCTGCTGAAGAACATGGTTTTTTCGCTGCCGATGGAAAACGAGATCATGGGCGCGATCCTCAACGACGGCGCCGATCCCAAGGAAGCGGCGGCCGCCTGGCTGAAGGCCAATCCGGATGCCGTCACGCCCTGGCTCGCGGGCGTCACCACCATCGACGGCGGCGACGCGGCTGCCGCGGTGAAGACCGCACTGGGGAGCTGAGATAGCTGATCGCGGAGCGCTGCCCGTCCTTCGGAGCCT
>JBGTLX010000155.1:0-4752 GCA_041743855.1 Rhizobiaceae bacterium
GTTTCGGGCGACCAGATGGCGACCATTTCGGGGCGCGAATAGCGGGGGATCATCGGCGGGCTTCCAACTTCAAGATGTCATGCCGCGTCCGTAACAGAGGCGGGCGCAATGCTCAACGAGGGCGATACCGCCATGCATCCAATCGGAGCGTCGTCCGTTGTTGATCCGGGAAAACGAAGGAGACGATCATGGCCGACGCAAGCAGCATCCGCGAACACATGGAAGTCATCGGCGCCGATGGCGTTCACGTCGGCACAGTCGACAAGGTCGAAAGCGGCCGCATCAAGCTGACGAAGCAGGACAGCGGCGAAGGGTCCCACGAAGGCCACCATCACTATCTGCCGCTGTCGCTGGTGGCGGATGTCGAGGGAGACACGGTGCGGCTGTCCGCCAATTCCGATGTAGCCGTGACCTTCGAGGAAGAAGAATCCGATCCGACCTGAGGGTTCAGTCAACCCCGCCGCGAGGTCCAGACCGGCATGAGATCGCCTTCAGCCGGTGTTGCCGTGAAAATCGCGCGGGCAATCGCGCGCGCCATCACCGTGCCGGCCAACGCACAGAGCTCAATCCCCTCGAGGCGATCAAGCGTCTTGCCGCTTTTTCCCGTGGCCAGCGCGAAAACCAGATCGCCGTCCGCCGGCGTGTGGGTCGGCCAGATGGCGCGAACCAACCCGTCATGCGCCGCTATCGCCAGCCGTTTCGCCGCGGCTTTGGTCAAAACAGCGTCGGTCGCGATCACCGCGATGGTCGTGTTCGCGCCGGATGCGGCGGAGTCGCGGAATTTCAAGCGGATCGCGCTGGCGTCGTCCGGCATCGGCGACGGGTAGCCCAGACCGCCGAACTCGTTTGCGACCTCGAAGGGCGAGGCCCAGAAATGGCGAGTCGTGCCGACCGTGACCGATCCGGTCGCGTTGACGGCGGCAAGCGCGCCTATGGTGACTCCATTTTTCAGCACAATCGAAGCCGAGCCCAGCCCGCCCTTCAGACCCGCCGTCAGCGCCCCGGTTCCAGCGCCTGAGGTTCCTAGTGCGAAATCGAGGCCTGCCGCATTGGCCGCGTCGTAGCCAAGCTCCCGATACGGCGGATAGCGTCCCCAATCCTTGTCGCCACCATTCGAAAGGTCGAACAGGATTGCCGCGGGGACGATCGGAATCCGGTTTCCCCGCATTTCGTATCCGACGCCAACTTCGCGCAACGCTGCCTGCACGCCGGACGCGGCGTCGAGGCCGAATGCCGAGCCGCCCGACAGCGCGATGGCGTTGACGCCTTCGACCAGATTGTGCGGTTCGAGCAGTTCGGTGTCGCGTGTGCCCGGCGATCCGCCCAGCACCTGGACGCCGGCCACCGCCGGATCGTCGCAGACGATCACCGTGACGCCGGATTTCAGGCGATGGTCGGTGGCGTTGCCGACGCGCAGGCCGGCGACATCGGTGATCAGGTTGCGGGGTCCGCGCCGCATCATGGCGCCGGCGTCTCTACGGCCTTGAAGCTGGAGCCGTCGAAGCGGAAGGCGCGATAGGGATTTTGCGACAGATCACCCTTCTGGTCGAACCGGATGGGTCCAAGCACTGTCGCAAACTCCCGCCCTTCAAGGGCTGGGGCAGCTTCGTTCGATGAGGGCAAGGAGCGGAGCGCTTCGGCAGCGACCTCGAAGGCGGCAAAGGCCGGCAGCACATAGCCTTCCGGCTGGATCTCGCGATCCGCGAAAGCCTTCGCGATTGCCGGATCGTCGATCTCCGTCCATTCGGGCGGCGCGATCATCAGCATGCCTGCCGTCAGCGGCACGTCGCCGGGTGGCGCGCGCAACGTCTCGCCGCCGGCGACCACAATCCCCGAGTCGAGTTGGGCCGCGTCGCGGGCGATGATGGCGATGTCGTCGCGGTCGCCGCCGGCAAAGACATGCGTCGCGCCTGCCTTGCGCACGCGGCCGACCAGGCCGATCTGATTGTCCACCTGCGGCCGGAACGTATCGACGAAGACCGGCTTCAAGCTCGCCTGCTCGGCAGCGAGGCGAACGCTCTCGGAAAGCTCGCGGCCATAGATCGTGCCGTCGTCGACGATGGCGAACAATTCCTTTCGCCAAAGCCCGGTGAGGATGCGGCCTGCCGCGTCCCGCTCTGCGTCGGCTCTCGGTGCAAGGCGTACGACGTTCCAGCCGGTCTTGACCCGCCGGTCGGTCAGGCTGTCGGTGCGGACGCCGACCGCGATGACCGGAATATTTTCGGTGGACAGGATCGGCAGGGCGGCTTCTATCGCCTCGGTGCAGAGAAAGCCGATGACGATTTTCACCCGCGCCGCGACGAACTGCCTTGCAGCGGTGGCGCCGCCTTCGGCCGTGCAGCCGTCGTCGGCCAGTTCCAGCGCAAGGCCGGAATTTTGGAGCAGTTCGGAGGCGGTGACCGCGCCGGCCCGCATCTGCTCCCCAAGAATCGCCGACGGTCCCGAGAGCGGGACGGCGAGGCCGACCAGCGTTTGTGCGCCCGCTGTTCCGGCAAACAGCAGGCCCGCGCCGGCCAGCAGAATGATATTCGCAAGTCGCATGCGCTTTGGCACTTCTCCCGGCCCCCGGCGGGCGCGGCAATCATCGAGCCAACAGGTAAAGGCTGGTCCCGGCCGGCGCAACACGCGAATTGCCGAAAATCCGGTCACTTGGCTCGCTTGTGGCGCTCGCCGCCGCGCCATATATGTCGAGCAGTCGAATGGTGGAATATTGCCAGTGTTGAAGAAGAACGATGTCGAGCCGCAGACCTATCGCGACGCGATGGCCCATTTTGCAGGGGCGGTGCATGTCGTCACCACCGACGGGGCGGCGGGAAAACGCGGCGCGACCGTTATCGCGGCCTGCTCCGTATCGGACGCGCCGCCTATGGTTATGGTCTGCCTGAACCGGCACAACCCGAAGAACGACTGTTTTGTCGAGAACGGCAATTTCGCGCTGCAAACCTTGTCGGCGGCGCAGCAGCCGATCGCCGAGGCTTTTTCGGGCGCAACCGGGCTGTCGCTCGAAGAACGCTTCGCGGTCGGGCGCTGGGACCGGATCGCGACCGGCGCGCCGACGCTCCAGGGCGCTCTTGCCGTGTTTGACTGCGAGATCATGGACGTCAAGGATCTTGCCACGCACCGGGTGCTTTTCGGCCGGGTGACAGGGTTGCGGATCGGCGACAGCCTTCACCCGCTGCTCTATTTCAATCGCGGCTACCGGGAACTTTGACGCATGGACGAACTGACGCCGCGCGCAGCACCTCAATCGATCGACGAGACGCTCGACCTCCTGACCGGCGCGGACTATGTCGCCGACCGCGCGCTGGCGACGGTGCTGTTCCTGTCTCTCCGCATGAAACGCCCGCTTTTCCTGGAAGGCGAGGCCGGCGTCGGCAAGACCGAAATCGCCAAGGTGCTGGCCAGGTCGCTCGGCCGCCGGCTGATCCGGCTGCAATGCTATGAGGGCCTCGATGTTTCGTCGGCGGTCTATGAATGGAATTACGCCGCCCAGATGATCGAAATCCGCATGGAGGAAGCGGCGGGCAAGGTCGAGCGCAGCGACATGGAGAAGAACGTCTTTTCCGAGCGTTATCTGATCCGCCGGCCGGTGCTCGACGCGCTGACCGGCAAGGCCGGGGCAGCCCCCGTCTTCCTTATCGACGAACTCGATCGCACGGATGAAGCCTTCGAGGCGTTCCTGCTCGAAATCCTCTCGGATTTTCAGGTCACCGTGCCCGAACTCGGCACGATCAAGGCCGAAGAGCCGCCGATTGTCATCATTACGACCAACCGCACACGCGAAATCCACGACGCGCTGAAGCGCCGCTGCCTCTACCACTGGATCGACTATCCGGACGCCGCGCGCGAACTGGAGATCGTCAACCGCAAGGTGCCCAAAGCCAACCAGCTTCTGTCGGCGGAGGTCGTCGCCTTCATCCAGAAATTGCGCCGGATCGACCTGTTCAAGGCGCCCGGCGTCGCCGAAACCATCGACTGGGCCGGCGCGCTGACCGAACTCGACAGGATAGCGCTCGATCCCGAGACCGTGTCGGATACGATCGGCGTGCTTTTGAAATACCAGGACGACATCGCGCGCATCGAGCAGGGCGAGGGCCGCCGCATCCTCCAAGAGGTGAAGGCGGAGCTTTCCGCCGCCGCGGAGTAGCCGGCCTATGGACGCGTTCGTTTCAGACCCAAAGGCGGCGCCGCCCGACGGCCGCATCGCCGACAACATCGTCTATTTCGCGCGCGCTTTGCGCAAGGCCGGGATGCGCGTCGGCCCGGCCTCGGTCAAGGACGCGATCGAGGCCGTGCTTGCCGCCGGCATCGGCTCCCGCGACGATTTCTACTGGACGCTGCATGCGGTGCTGGTGTCGCGCCACGAGGACCACGCGACCTTCGACGAGGCGTTTCGCCTGTTCTGGAAATCGCGCGAGCTGATCGAAAAGATGATCGCCATGTTCTCGCCGGTCGCCCCCGACAACCGGGAAAAGCAAAAACCCCGCGCCGCCGAAAACCGCGTCGGCCAGGCCATGTTCGAGGGCCACCAGAACAACCAGCCGCCGCGCGAAATCCCCGAGATCGAGATCGACGCGCGCTTTACCGTGTCCGGCAACGAGGTCCTGCGTGGCAAGGATTTTGCCCAGATGAGCGCCGCCGAAATCGGCGACGCCAAGCGCGCCATCGCCGCATTGCGGCTCCCCTTCGACATGGTCAGGACGCGGCGCTTCAAGGCCAGCCGGCGCGGCGGCCGCATTGATCCGCGCGCCA
>JBGTLX010000156.1:0-3420 GCA_041743855.1 Rhizobiaceae bacterium
AGGGTGCTGACGGAAGCAGCGGTGGCCGGCAAGACCGACATGCTCCAGGGTCTTAAGGAAAACGTCATCGTCGGCCGGCTTATCCCGGCCGGCACCGGCGGGACGATGAGCGCGATCCGGCGCATCGCCACCTCGCGCGACGAGCTGATCCTCGACGAACGCCGCAAGAGCTCGGGCGTGGAAGCAGCCGAGCCGATGCTGGCCGACATGACCGACGCCGCAGAGTAAGCGGTGGACTGGACGAATGAAGAAAGCCGCCGGGGCGACCCGGCGGCTTTCTTGGTATTTGTCGGTAATATTGATGTTACTGTAGTCTGGTCCATGGCAGGTCAGCCGAAACTCCCATTTGCAAGGCCATTGTCTGCAGACGGCGGTCGCGCGTCCAGAGGGTCGCCTCCCTCGCGGTGTTTAAACAGACGGCGGCCAGAAGGTGCGCATCAATGTATCCGATGCCTCTGCCGAAAATTCTATGATTTTCAACCAGAGCCAGCACTTCCAACTCCTCCGCAACTGCGGCCATCGGCAGTAGTGAAATCCGTTCCAGCACGACCGCCCGATCCTTCAGGCTGCCCATAGCCAACTCACCCAATATGAACGGATGCGAAAGAACGGCTTCCTGCTCCAGCAAACCGAACAAAAGATCGTCCGGTTGGCGAAGATGATCAATCCAAATTGACGAGTCGACCAGGATCACGATTTGTCATCGGGACGCCGGCGGGGACCTGCCGTGGCTGCCGGGTCACTTCCTCCCATAAGCGCAAGCCTTCGGGCAGCCTCGCGCTGCACCAACGCTTCCAAGCCCATCCGGATCAGCGTCGCCCGTTCCTTGACTCCCGTGTACTTCATTGCTGTCTCCACAAGCTCGTCGTCGATCGTGACGGTAGTGCGCATGATGGGCAAATCTCCGATGAACATCAAAGATAACATCATCTGATGCAATTACAATGCGAAGGGGTGCGTGCCCGTTGGTCATCTAGTCGAAAAACGCCTTCACAACGTTCCGCTTGCCGACCATAAAAGCGTCAGCGACGTGGAGGAGGGGCGCTAGGTCGACATCCGACGCGCCGGTGCGCACGATCTCGGCGAAGCGGCGGTAGAGCATCGGATATTCGGCTTCGGGCTCATCGTGAACGACCCGGCCGTCTATCGCGAGTTTTGAGCCGCCGCCCGAAAGCGTCATCGATCCTGCTTGCGTCTCCGCAAAAATATCCCAGCTTTGCGGTCCGGTCTGGCGCCAGTCGAATTCGGCGCTGACCGCCAGCCCGGTCGAGTCGGAGAAATCGATCTGCGCCGCGATCGGCGCATCGCGGTTTTCCGGGAAATCGAGCGTGGCCGCGGTGATGAAAAGCGCGCTCGGCACGATATGCGTGACGATCGACAGCGCGTTGATGCCCGGATCGAAAACGCCGAACCCACCGGCGCGCCAGATCCAATCCTGGTTCGGATGCCAGCGGCGGACGTCTTCTTTCCAGTTTATCGCGACCGAATCGATGGTGGTGGAGGCGAGAAAAGCGCGCGCGGCTTCGACCGCCGGCGCGTAGCGGGAATGCCAGCTGGCAAACAGCGAGACGCCTTTGGCAGCGGCCAGCTTTTTCAAATCCTCGACCTCGCTGACGGTCGCACCCGGCGGTTTTTCCAGAAAGACATGCTTACCCGCCTCAAGCGCCGTTCGTGCAGCCTGGTAGCGGAATTGCGGCGGCATGCAGAGCGACACCGCGTCGAGGGCCAGGCCGGCGTCGAGCATCTCCTCGATGGTCGAAAAATTCGCGATGCCGTCCACCGTCGCGTTGCGGCTGGCGGCGGCAACGAGAGCAAAATCGGGGTTTGCAGCGAGCGCCGGCAAATGCTGGTCGCGGACGATCTTGCCGACGCCGACGATGCCTATTCTGATGGGTGATTTTGGAGAGGACATGATGCTCCGCCGGTTGGACGATGACGCGTCCTCTTAGCAGAAGTCAGCGGGCCGGCAAGCAGACGGGCGGATGGCCTTGCGGCGTAGCCTCAGATGGTTTCCTCGAACATCACGATCGAAACTTCGCCCTCGAGCGCGCCCTGATAGGCCGACATGTGCGGCTCCTCGTCGGGCGCTCCTTGCATGTCGCCGATCTGGTCCAGTTCGGCTTCGGCGTAGCCCTCCTTGGCAAGCGCGTCGAGCACGGTGCGCACGGCCGAATCGTCGTCCGGCGCGATCAGCAGGACATGGACGCCTTCTGGTTTGCCGCCCTTTTTGCGCCAGACGCGGCCCGTGACGATGGTCACCGGACGTTCGTCATTGTCGTTCCCCGCCTGATTCCCGAGGCTGGCCAGCTTGGCGAAGGGGTTTGGTTTGCTCATGGCTCCTTTTTGCCACGAAGCGCGCTGGTGAAAAAGACGAAAGCCGGTCACTTTCTGTTTCGTTGAAACGAGCCGGCGCAAGATAATTTCCCGGGCGTCCGGCAAGCGCGGCCAACGGCTTCACTGCAGCGAGAAAATCCGCGTGCGGGGTTGACGATGCAAGGTGTTGCGGGTAGAAGCCGCGTCATTGAGCCGATGTGAGGTTTTGATTTCCGGGTGCGCCTAGCGCCGGAGTTTGCCTCAAACAGGGTTCGTCTTACGAGCGAAATACATTTCCGGCATGCATGAAGCGGTTTCCGCTTCCTCTGCTTTTTGTTCGGGCAGAACCGCTTCTAGCGGTTTGTGGCCCGAATTTGCGTATGGAAATGACGCTTGAACCGCCCCAACGGGCTCGAGACACGGATTTGAGAGACAAGAGGGTTTAATGCCTACCGTCAACCAGCTGATACGCAAGCCGCGCATTGCGCCGGTCAAGCGCAACAAGGTTCCGGCCATGCAGGCCAACCCGCAGAAGCGGGGCGTGTGCACGCGCGTTTATACGACGACGCCGAAGAAGCCGAACTCGGCGCTCCGCAAGGTCGCCAAGATCCGCCTGACCAACGGCTTCGAGGTCATCGGCTACATTCCGGGCGAGGGCCACAACCTTCAGGAGCACTCCGTGGTCATGATCCGCGGCGGCCGCGTCAAGGATCTTCCGGGCGTTCGCTACCACATCATCCGCGGCGTTCTCGACACGCAGGGTGTGAAGAACCGCAGGCAGCGCCGTTCGAAATACGGCGCCAAGCGTCCGAAGTGACCTGATCGTAGCGAAAGGTCATCCCGGACTTGATCCGGGATCGAGCTGCAGAAGAATTGAGAGACAAGAGCCATGTCGCGTCGTCACAGTGCAGAAAAGCGTGAGATCAATCCGGACCCCAAGTTCGGCGATCTGATCGTGACCAAATTCATGAACGCCGTCATGTATGACGGCAAGAAGTCGACGGCCGAGACGATCGTCTATGGCGCGCTCGACCAGGTGCAGACCAAGACCAAGCAGGAGCCGGTGACGGTGTTCCACCAGGCGCTCGACAATGTCGCGCCGCATGT
>JBGTLX010000157.1:0-4512 GCA_041743855.1 Rhizobiaceae bacterium
TTCATGCTGCTCGACGATCATGAGATCGGCGACAACTGGGAACCACTCGCGTCTCCGAACGATGTTCCATCTAACGAGGAGAAGAAGGAACTCGGCGTCAAGGCGTTCAGGAAATACCAGCGCGGCATCAAGCCGGATGTCGAGGCGTTCGAATTCGACGGCTTCCATTTCTTCATGCTCGATACGCGCACCGGTCGCAAGCATCGCAAGGTCGACGGCAGCCTGGCGGCCGCCGAACTGTTCGCTTCGGGCGCTGCGAACGACACCATGGCCAGGCTCAAAGCTTGGCTGTTGAAAGCTCCGGGGCAGCCGAAATTCGTTGTCTCGCCACTCATGCTATTGCCCCGGCATCGCCGGGCCGTGCAACGTGACGTGGGCCTGGACCCCTCAAACCTCAGCGCGATACACTCGGACGGCTGGGACGGGTATCCGAACACGCTGCGCGACGTGCTCGCTTTTATCGCCGCCAGCAGCATCGACTACGTCGTGTTTCTGTCGGGCGACGAGCATCGGGGCTGCGTTGCCACCGTGGGTCTGTTTGACTCCTCTGGGAACCCGATCACGCGCGTGCATTCCATACACACCGCCGCGATGTACGCTCCCTATCCTTTTGCGAACAGCTTCGAAGACGATATTGTCGCCAGCGAGACGATCGAGATAGCGCACACCTCCGGAAACTTCCGTTGCGTCGTGAACGCGACGCGGCCACCGGCCGGCGATGGCGCCACTTTCTTCTTCGTTCGCAAGATCGGCGCTGACTGGAAATTGGACTGCGAGTTCGCTGATGGAGGTGTCCAGACGCTCACGCTGTGACCGCATACGCCCCAATCTTGAACTCCACGCGTGTCCGTCGCTTCCGAAAGCTTCGGATAACGGCGGCTCTGGCTGTTGACAATACTCGATTCTTCGCTCGCCAGGATGAACCTTTGGCGGGCCTGACGACCGACCCGAAGGTGCGAGGCGCGACCACTGTCGTCAGCCAGACCACCGATCCGCAAAGCCATGTCGAGCTACTCTGTCTCCCGGTGCACGGCTGGTCCGGGACTGGAATGGCAAGACCCATGTCGTCGATGTGATCGAAGAGGGCTATGTCTTCCGGGCAAAGGTCCACAAATCGCTGACGGCCATCGCCCATCAGATTACCGGCAGCGCCAGCGGCTCAATTGTGGCGATTGATGCGTTGCTTCTTGCGCCAGACAACTGCGAAGTCACCCTGATCGAGAAGAGATCCGAGATCGGCCGCGGCCTCGCCTCTTCTACGCGGGAAGCCACCGCCTGAATGTGCACGCATCAAACATGAGCGCTGGCTGAGCGACTACGGTATGCGGGCGAGAGACCTCGAACATTTCTATGCGCCACGCGGTGTCTATGGCGACTACGTGTCCGGCACACTGAAGCAGTTCGCGCAGGCGGGTGGCGGCCTTCGGATCATTAACGAGACAGCCCTGTCTGTCCTCGATCGAGCGGCTGGAATTGAAATCAGGCTGGCGGATGGAGCGAACCTGATGGCCGACGCCGCAGTCCTTGCCACGGGCCATGAAGAGGCGGCGCCGCCCGACCGACCCTACGCGATGCGGCTAGGATGCGTGCGAGACACTGACCTCGATCCCGATGCTCCTATCATGATCTTGGGCACTGGGCTCAGCATGGCCGATTGCCTGGCTGACGCTCAGCCGTAGAGGCCATCGCGCCTGTCATCGCGCTGCCACGGCGCGGGCTGATGCCGTTCGGACATGTAGGCCACCAGCCGCTCGATCTCAATCGAGCCGATGTGCCGCTGGGCACTGACCTGGCTTACTTCGTCCGCTGGTTTCGCAGTCTGATAAGCGATGCGAGCGGGCAGGACGCGACTGGTGAGACGTCTTCGACGGGCGTCCCTTCAATCAAGAAATCTGGCGGAATTGGCCCGAAAGCGCCAAGCGCCGCTTCTTCGAGCACCAAGCCGTAGTGGGACATCCACCGCCACCGTATGGCGCCCGAAATACGTAAGCAGGTTTTCGCGGGACTGGCGGCCGGTTCACTTGGAGTGGTGGCGGCCCGTGTTAACGAGGTCGAACCAGGGAAGAGGCATAACTGGTCGGTGCAGTTCCGTCATCGCCACAGCGGCATGGTAGAGACCGTTGAAGTCGACCAAATTTATGACTGCCAAGGCATCGTCAGCGATCTGCCGCCGCACAAACCCGCTGATCCGATCAATGATCGCATCGGGAAGTGCGCATCCCGATATTCTGCGGATTGGCCTTGACGTCGCCGCGAACTGCGCGGTCATCGATGTTTCCGGTCAAGCGTCAGCGCGAATCTTCGCCCTGGGACCGCCAACGCGTGGCGCCTTCCTCGAAATTGATGCCATACCGGATATTCGAGCTCAGGCGCTTTCGCTGGGCCGCCGGCTTGTAGCCTGAGACCACATTCGGCATCATGCCGCAGAGCCAGTTCCCGAGCGCATCTTAATGCTACTTTGACGCGATGTTCGTTTGGCCCCTCTGCGCCATTGCGAACATTCCCGACCCAGACGCATATCAGACCTTCGCTGAGCGTCAGGGGCCGGACACGGTCGCCTTTGGATGATTTCCAACGGGTAAAGATCAAAAAAGTATCAGCAACCCACGCGAATCGTGGTGGCGCCCTGTCCGACGCCCGTCTACCATCCTTGCCAGATGAGAGCCGGAAGCAATCCGGCCGATCGGGAGCACAGGCCGCTTGCGGATTCCAACGCAACGCGGCCCGGAGGAAACGGCATTGGAACCGGACCTGGAAGTCGTTCAGATACGACGTGGCGAATCCTTCACCGCCTGGTCTCACGGCTATCCGTTCCGCACGGTGCGTTGGCACTTTCATCCCGAATACGAAATCCATTTGGTGGTCGCCACCAGCGGCCGTTACTTCGTCGGCGATTTCATTGGTGAGTTCGAGCCCGGCAATCTGGTGCTGACCGGCCCCAACCTTCCGCACAACTGGGTCAGCGATATTCCCGAAGGGTCCAGCATCCCTCTGCGCGGCCGGATCATCCAGTTCACGGAAAGCTTCATCGGCGACGCGATGACGGTCCTGCCCGAACTGGCGGCTCTTGGCCACCTTCTGGAGTCGTCCAGGCGCGGCGTTCTGTTCAGCGCCGCAACGAGCCGGCAACTGGCTCCGCTAATGGATGAATTGATGCAAGCCCAGGGCGTTCGGCGCATCGAACTGTTCATGATGATCGCCGGCGTGCTTGGCCGCGCCCAGCAGACCCAGATGCTCGCCAGCGCAAGCTATCTGCCCGACCCGTCCGGCTACATGTCGGCAGGCATGAATAAGGCGCTGGCCTATATCCGCGAAAATCTCACACAACCATTCGAGGAATCGGATCTCGCGGCCATCGCCGGGCAATCGGCCAGCGCTTTTTCGCGAGCCTTCCGCCGCCACACCGGCATGCCCCTGGTGCAGTACGTCAAGCGGCTGCGCATCAATCTGGCTTGTCAAATCCTGATGAGCGAGGAAATGGCTTCGATCACCGAGATCTGCTTTCAGGTCGGCTTCAACAATCTTTCGAATTTCAACCGGCAGTTCCTGGCGGAAAAAGGCATGCCGCCATCCCGGTTCCGCAAATTGCTGGCCGACAACATCAACGCGGCGAGAGCCGCATAGACGGAGGAGTCCGAAGGAGAAACCTTCATTGGCAAAACGGCGCGGACACGCAATCGGCGTTCGCGTGAGCGAGGTCGCTTATCCCGAAATTCTCGCCGCGAACGGTCGGCAGCATGGGCAAAGCGATCCCGCAACCCGCTTAAAGGTCGGCATGGCAGTTGAGCAACGACACGACATCTTGCAACCATATCGTGAAACGGAGAAGACAACATGACAAAGTTCTCATTGAAGTCGACCGGCATCGCAACGCTGGCTCTCACGCTGCTTAGCGGCGCGGCCTATGCACAGACTGACGCCACCGTGGCCTTTCTGATGCCCGACCAGGCGTCGACCCGCTACGAGGAGCGCGACTATCCCGGCTTCGAGGCCGAGATGAAGAAGCTCTGCCCGGATTGCACCGTCGTCTACCAGAACGCCAACGCCGACGTGGCGCTCCAGCAGCAGCAGTTCAATTCGGTGATCAGCCAAGGTGCGACCGTGATCGTGCTCGACCCGGTCGATTCCAGCTCCGCCGCCTCGCTGGTTCAGCAGGCGCACAGCCAGAACGTCAAGGTCATCGCCTATGACCGCCCGATACCCGACACGCCCGCCGACTACTACGTGTCCTTCGACAACCAGGGCATCGGCAAGGCGATCGCGCAGTCGCTGGTGGACCATCTGAAAGCCGAGGGCGTCGCCGACGGATCGGGCGTCCTGCAGATCAACGGTTCCCCGACCGACGCGGCCGCGGGGCTCATCCGCGACGGCATCGACTCGGCGCTGGACGCGTCGGGCTACAAGACGCTGGCCGAATTCGACACGCCCGACTGGGCGCCGCCGGAGGCGCAGCAGTGGGCGAGCGGTCAGATCACCCGCTTCGGCGACGAGATCAAGGGCGTGGTCGCGGCC
>JBGTLX010000158.1:0-18496 GCA_041743855.1 Rhizobiaceae bacterium
CGGCGTCGGAAGCCGCGCCCGCCGCGGTCACAGGGGAGCAGGTCTATGTTTGTGATGGCGCCGCACCGAACGCGGGAGCGGAAGCCGATGGCGCGGTGGCGGCGACTTCCCTGAGGGGCTGCACTGCGCCGGCATCGATCCTCACCGACCGCTCGATGAGCCGCTCGCCCAAAGGTTTCAAGGGCACGATTACAGGTGTCTCCTGGTCGCCTTCCCGGTACTGCGGATTGAATTGCCACGCGCTGCGGCAAGGTGCCTTGTCCATTCCGATAGGATAGATGGTGAGCTCATCGCCTTTGATGCGCAGGCGCAGGAAATGGCGATAGCTGCCAAGGCGCATCGCGCTGAAGGCGTCGTTCGCATGCATGCCCCATAGGAACGAGATCGCGAGCAGGTAAAGTCCCCATACGATTCCGCCGACGAAACCGGCCGCAACCATGACGATGCCAAGCGCCGCGAAGTACCAGATCTCGCCGCCGGCAAGGCCACGCAGCGGTGCCAGCATGGGAGAGAAGATGCCTGTCGCGGCGACGGCGATTGCAAGGTGAATAAGCGCATGAAGGCCGCCGATCAGGGTCTTCCGGCGTTTCGGGCGTATGTCGGCGTAATGGGTCAGCGCGAGGAAATATAGCAAGGCGGCAAGAACAAAGGCGGGGGTTCCGATCATACCGATGGCGATGGTGAGTTCGCTTCCGGTTTCGCCGTAGCCGCGCCAGGCGAGCAGCATCAAGGCGGTCAGCCAGTAGAGCGCGCCGAGCGTCAGGCAGAAATCCCAGTTCTTGCCGACGAAGCCGAGATTGCCCCATGAGAGCGCGCGGCTCGTTTCGCGCGCGGGATAGCATGCCTCCTCTTCCGGGCTTTCAGGCTTCGCCTTCCATTTTGCGAGCGCGAGCGTCTGCGCCGTCTTCACCCAGCTCGCCTTGATCGCTTCCGGCAGATGGTGCGTCGGGTGCAGGAAGGCGCCGCCGCCGCCCGCGGTGATGAAATGCGTGCCAGCAGGCTCTGCGGTGTAGCGGCTATAATGGTGGAGGTCGCCCGAAAGCACGAGCGGGATTTTCGCGCCGGGACATTCGTCGCGAAGGATGATCGCGACGTAATCAAGGCCGCGGTAGAATGCCTGCCGCTTGGTCGCGTCGGCGGCAGACATCTCTGCTTCAAGCCAGCTCGGTACAGCGGCGCAAAGGATCACTTTCGCGCCCTGCGGCATCTGCCGCGCGACCGCGGCGAAAAAATCGGCCTGCGGCTTGTCAATGTCCTCGCCGAGTTGCGAATCGTAGCCCCATATCCACCAATTGTCCGCAAGCTGAGTCGCAAAGTAGCTGCGGTGCTGAATGGCCCGCCAGCTCCCGAGCGAGGTCGGCCGGCCGCGGCAGAACTTCGCGAGAAAGAGCGTCAGCCCGTCATACCAATCGTGATTGCCGGGAATGAGAAAGACGGGCGGATGCGCCGCGCCTTCAGCGAGGCTGTTGGGAAAGGCGAAGCGGTAAGGCCGCTGCATGCGCTTTTCGTAATCGTCGCGGCTCGCATCGGGATAGACTTGGTCGCCGCCCATGACGAGGCACTGCGCACGCGGCAGCTTACCCGCGCCTTCAATCTCGATCTCTTTTTTTCCGATCAGATAGGCGATGGCGTAAGTCGAATCGAAGCCGTCGCCTAGATCAGCGACGTAATCGACCCACACCGTTCCTTCAGCGTCGCAGAAGCTTTTGCCGTCGCCGCAGCGCGCAAGGATCGCGTCGCCTTCGAGCTTGTCGAGTGAAGCGTGGATGAGGCGGCGGTCGGCATATTGCCCGAACAGCGTCGAGGCCAAGACCTTGTTGACGGTCTTAGCGAGAACGACCGGGCTGAACCAGCGGACCATGTCCGGATACTCGCTTATGTCGTTCAGGTCCTTGGGTATGAACATGCGGCATCCTCCTTGCCGGAATCTTCTCCGATTCCCACCTGTGCCTCCAGAAGAAACGATGACGCCGTTGCCTAGACTCGCCCTATGGAAATCGCTGAACCAATGAACATAGATGTATTGCGGGATGCTGCTTTATACTGCGCCGGTGACGAACGACCGCATCGAAGACTTACGGAAATTCTACGCCCCTTGCCTTGAAGGGGCAGGAGGGCGCACACGCAGCCTTTCCTGGCCGCAGCGCGGCGTCCATTTTTTATGGATTCGGGAGAGAACAGGGGCGACAGCGGCAGCGGGCCGCGAATTGTCCTGGTTGACAAGGGCGCGTCGCGCACGACGCTGTGAAAGCGGCTCCATCAGCATCGCGGCAGCAGCGACGGTGGCGGAAATCATCGCGGATCGATCTTCCGCCAGCTCGTCGGGACCTCGCTAATCGCCCAGCGCGGCTACGCCTATCGACCTAGGACAAGGGCAATAGTGCAAGCGCCGAGATTCGCGCCGGCGAGAAGAGCTTGAGCGCAAATTGTTGCTCTCATTCTTTGCAAAAATTCCGTCGACTGCAGACAGTGCCGCCACGCCGGCCAGAGCCTGAGTGCGCAGCTTCATCAGCAGGTCGTTGAAGTGCATTGTGATGGCTTCGTACTTGTCCCAGAGCTCGAACATTGGGAAGCCATCGGCTGGTTTCGGTGAACCGTCTTCCGAGGAGGCCATCTGTTGCTCCGAATGTTGCCCCGAGCTTTTTGTTCCAAGCGGCGAAATTCAGAAGTGCTTGGAATGCTAGCTCCCCGGGCCGGATGCGAACCAGCGACCAACCGGTTAACAGCCAGTAGGTAACAGTGCCTAGTATTCATGTGGTTGATCAAGACGATGTTCCATAATGGCCATTACGCGCATCCCCCTCTTTCGAAGCATCTGATGCGTCGGGCTTAAGGCGATAATCAATGCTTGCCGGTGTTCCAGCCACGAGCGGCAAGGTATTTCTCTCCTACCTCGACGGGCTCATCTTCGAGTGGCGTCGCCATTGTATCGTTCCAACGATTCATAAAGCCGAAATAGGCGATAACGCCAACGATTTCGACAATCTGGTCTTCGGTCCAATGGTTGCGCAGTCCAGCAAACATTTCGTCGGTGACTGCATTCGGGATCTGAGCCGCAGCCAGAGCAAAATCGAGGGCGGCTCGCTCAGCCTCGCTGTAAAGTGAGCTCTTTTGATAGTCCCAGATGGCAGCAAGTTTCTGCTCCTCTATCCCCATATGCAGGGCACCGCCCGCAGTGTGCGCCATGCAGTACTGACATCCCGCTGCACGGCTTGCTATGTGGCCGATCAGTCTTTTTGTCCCACGATCGACGGAGCCACTCGGATCCCAAATGCTTGCTGCCAGCTGGGAAAGGGCTTTCACAATGGCAGGCCTTCTCTGCATGATGAGGACACTGTTCGGGATAAAGCCCAATGACTTGATGTAAACCTCAAAAGCCATTTTTAGCTCGGGCGAATACTCCGGCGGAAGCGGAGCGATTCGAGGCGCGGGTCGTTTCCGCTGGATCATTGATTGCTCCTGCTAGATGTGAGAACGCCAAAGGTCAACAAGTTCCGCCGAAGTTAGAATTAGTCGGTTTCGTCTTGCCAGGGAATTAGCTGATGGCGCAGACGCAGCATGTAATGGTCGAATACAAAACCCGTTGCTAACATGATCAAGATATAGACGAAGACGGTGGGGGTCTCGAAAAAGCGCTGAGCGAACATCAAGGCCGCGCCAACACCTCCGCCGCCTGCGATCATCTCGGCAGTGAACGCAGTAATCAAAGCGACTGGTATCGTTACCCGCAAGCCGCTGAAGATGTAAGGCAACGCGGCCGGAAAAATAATCCGGTACAGCATCTTGCGTTCCGGTGTGCCCATCGCTTCAGCCGACCAGATAACGTTCCTGTTGACCGCCAATGCACCATGATAGGTTCCCACGATCATCGGAAACACGCACGTAAACGCAACCAGCAAAATCTTCGAAAGATGATCGATACCGAACCACAAAATGAAAATCGGTACGAAAGCAATTTTTGGCGCCGGGAATGCAAGCGATACAAGCGAATCAAGCATCCAATGCGCAAGTTTTGATCGTGCCATCAGAAGACCAACGAGCACGCCGATGACCACCGCAATGACCAGGCCGGCAAAAGCGCGGTAGAGGCTAACGAGCAGCGGGACAATTATTTCACCTTGGAACAGCAAGACCCAAAATTGCTGCATCACGCTTCCGACCGTCGGCAAAAATAGTGGCCTGACTAAATGTGCTCGCCCGACTAATTCCCAGGCCAGTAGCACGAGAAGCAGGGGATAAGAATAAAGCAATCCTGCCCGCAAGACGGCGACCAAACGATTTGCGACTTTCGTTTTCTCAGCCATTCGAATGCGCCGTGTGAATGGAATCGTGCCAGCGCAAGACGAAGTGCATCAACGCCAAAAACGCACGATCGGCAGCATAAGCGAAGAGTACGACCACCAGCAAAGCGCCGAACATGTGGGCATAAGCGCCGTTCTCACCATAGAAAAATATCAGCTTCCCGATGCCGGTCTTGGCCGCGATCATTTCTGCCGAAATCGTCAAAACAAAGCAGAAACCGAGAGCAATGCGAATGCCGGGGAAGATAGAAAGCAACGAACTCGGCAGCAGAATGCGCCACAGAATGAGGTGATGCGGTGTTCCCATCGCCTCCGCGCTCCAGACGATGACCGGGGGGACAGATTTCACGCCATGATATGTACTGACGATAATCGGCAGCAGGCATGCCAGTACAACCGAGAGGATGTTGGTGACATCGCCAATACCGAACCAAAGGATGAATAGGGGTATTAGCGACGACTTTGGCAGGGAATAGGTCATTGCCACGATCGGTCCGAAGAACCGATCTGCGTGCCGCGACGTCGCCATTGCCAGACCGACCGCAATTCCGATGATCGAACCGATGGCGAGGCCACCGAGCGCTCGATACATCGATACTAGCAGATTCAAGACGATTTCGCCGTCCCGCGTCAGCTCCCAAAGAGCAAAAAGCGTAGCACCGACCGAAGGCAGAAATGCGCGATCAACGAAATCAAATTGAACCGAAAGCTGCCAAACAAGCAGGAATATCCCGATCGGCAAGAAGCGCAATCCCGCCCGAAACCAATTCCAGCCAGCGCCGCTCGGTATCCCAATGACGGACTTGACGGAAATCGCCATCACGTGCTCCTGGCAGCAGCCTGCCGGCGAACAGTGAGCCAGACCTCGTTGCGCAAGTGATTGAAATCATCATTGAGGATCGTCTTCTCCCGATCACCACTGCGATCGATGCGGATGGGAAACTCTTGAACGATCCGCCCCGGCCGTTGCGACATGACAAGCACGCGGTCGGACAAATAAACGGCTTCGTTGACATCGTGGGTGACCATTACCACGGTCTTTCGAGTGCCTTGCCACAGACGGAGCAGCTCGTCTTGCATCGTTTCGCGCGTCTGTGCATCAAGTGCGCCGAATGGCTCATCCAGCAGCAAGATCTTCGGATCATAGGCGAGCGTTCGCGCGATTGCGACCCGCTGCTTCATCCCGCCTGACAATTCGCGAGGAAACCGGTTTTCAAAGCCCTCAAGTCCGATGGTGCTAATAAGACGTTGGACGTTTTCTTCGCGTTGCTCACGCCGCATCCCGGTCATTTCGAGGCCGTAACTGATGTTTTGCACCACGGTCAGCCAGGGAAACAGCGCGTACTCTTGAAAGACCACGCCGCGGTCGATCCCGGGGCCGGTGACCGCCTTGCCGTTCACTTCGACGAGACCGTCATCGGCCGAAATGAAACCGCCTAGAATGTAGAGGAGCGTGCTCTTCCCACAACCTGAGGGCCCCACGATCGAAACAAACTCGCCTTCTGCAACACTGAAATCCACTGAGGACAGAGCCGGAACGTCACCGTCCCGGGCTCTGTATCGCTTATTCAGATTCTTGACGCATATGCTGATCATGCCGAGCAGGGATTGGGCAAATACGATGTGTTGAGATACTCCGAAACTTTCACCGGTCGATCGATGAACCCTTCATTGTGCATCGCGTCGATCGGCGTTTGAATGGATTTGACGCTCACGCAAGCATTGCGGTCGCGGTAATAATCTTTCTCAGTCATGAAATAGGAATCCAGAACATCCGCCGGTGATTTGGTGAAAGCGGCGGTCAGCTCGACGGCCCTCTTACGATTGGCGGGATCATAGAACCATTGCAAGCCGCGCACGTAGTCGGCCAAAAAGGACCTCACCGCATCAGGATTCTTTTTCAGGAATTCGTTAGTGACAACCTGGAAGATCACCGAGTAAGGGCCAAAGGCATCACCGCCCGTGAAGAGAGAGCGCAGATCCCCTTTGCCGATCTCAGTGTTCATGAAAGGCAGAATTAAAATGCCGCAATCGATCCGCTTCTCACGAATTGCGGACGCCTGATTGGGAAAAGCGACTTCGACGATGGTCAGGTCTTTACGCGGATCGATGCCATCTTTCTTGAGTTTGACGCGAAGCGCGAGATCGACGGCAGAACCGAAGGCGTTAATGCCGACTTTCTTGCCCTTCAGATCCTGGGTCGAATTTATGGGAGAATCCTTGAGCACAAAAAATGTGTTCTGAGCGTAACCGGCATGTCCATCTTGATAATTGTCGGATACGATCGTTATGCCGCCTGGCACAATATTTTTCAGAATAGAGGTGGCAAAGACGGCAAATGAAAGCGTGGCCATGTCAGCTTGGCCGGCAGCCAGCAGCGTGCCGGCCTCCGGCGTTCCGCGAGTAAAGGTCATATCAACCGTGTAGTCTTTGCCATAGCCCTTCAACACGTTCTTCTGCATCCAATCGAGATAGATGATGGTCTCCATCTCGTTCGGACCGATACCGCCGCCAGTGGCGTAGCGGATCGCTATCGGCGCTGCGCGCGCCACATTCACGAATGGCGAGCACAGGCTGGCCACCACGCCGGTGGTACCGGCTGCAATCAGTGTTCGACGTGTCAGTGTGGTTTTAACCGCCATAAATACCTCCTGTTGCCGGCATACTTTAGAGCGATGCTCTACCGATCGTAGCACCTCATGTTTTCAGTTCTGGAAGCAAAATCGAGGCCATGATCATCAAGAACGTCGTCTTACGTTTAAGATGCGAACTTTTGACGGGGGTAGTGCCTCCCCGTCGTATTTTACAACTTAGCTCTTAGCGGGAGCCGCGGCCACGCCTTCGATCTCGATCAGCATTCCCGGATGTGCAAGCGTCGGGACACCCACGAGCGAGCGGGCTGGTGGATTTTGTCCGAAATGGCGCGCAGATATTTCATTGAGAATATTCTGGCCATCCATTTGAGTCGTGAAGATTGTGAGCTTCAGCACATCCTTCCATTGTGCGCCGGTCGCATCGAGGATCTGCTTGATGTGCGCAAAGGTGCGCTCGGTCTGCTCGCGGAAATCACCCCCGAGCCACTGCCGCTCCTCGTCCGGATCGTGCGGATGCTTGTGGTAGGTCGGGACGGTGCAACATCCAGAGAAGAAGACGAGACGCCCGCCTTCGATCGCATAGGCGGCCGAGAATGGACTGTTGTACTCCGGCAGCATTGGGACGTGGTGGATCGGTTCAACTTTCATGCTTGGGTTCCTCTTATAGGCATCGTGATGATCAATGAGATCGGGATTGTTGAGAAGCGGTGATATCGAATATGATTGTTGCTGAAAATGATCTAATCCTCTGAGGAAGGTGTGATGCATAATCCTCTGGATATGCTGGTCTTCGCCAAGGTCGTGGAATTGCATAGCTTCTCGATGACCGCGCGGAGTCTTGGGATATCGCGTTCTGCCGCGAGCAAGCACGTAAGTCGGCTGGAGCGATCGCTCGGTGCGCGGCTGCTGAATCGCACGACGCGTAATCTTAGCCTTACAGAGTCTGGGCATGCAGCTTACGCGCATTGTGCACGGATTGCCGCAGAAGTTGAAGCGAGCGAACTCGCGGTTCAATGTCTTGTTAATCGGCCCGCCGGCGTGCTGCGCCTGAGCGCGCCGAACGCATTTGGCCGTCTGCATTTGGTGCCGCTGCTCCCGGAATATCTGCTGAAGAATCCTGGAGTTTCGATCGACCTCGTTTTGAGCGACCGACTTGTCGATCTCGTTGCAGAACGCTTCGATATTGCAATATCATCCTCCCCGCTGACGCAAGGCAATCTCACCAAGCGCGAACTCGCGCCGTTCCAATGGATGATCTGCGCGGCTCCGAGCTACTTAAAGCAAGCGAAGATTCCGAAGAGTCCCGACGATCTTTCTAAGCTTAACTGTATTTTCTATACGTCGGAGGCCGTTCGCGGGGACGTGTGGACCTTTTCTCGCAAAAGCGAGACAAAAGTGGTAGCCATCAGAGGAAATTTTCGAGCCAATAACAGCGAGGTGGTGCGCGATGCGGCGGTCCGTGGTTTAGGTCTTGCGCTCCTGCCGACGTTCGTGACGTGGCAGGACATTAATTCGGGCGCACTTGTTCGGCTTCTGCCGGATTGGGTACCCCACGGTACGTTCGGAGCCAGCCTCACCGCATATTTCATCGGCGACCGTCAAATCACACCGAAGATCCGGACTCTCATCGATTTTCTAGCTCATAGTTTCCGTCAATTGCCCGTCTGGGACCGCAGTCTACTGGCGAGAAAAACAACGAACCGCGCTAAATAGCGAAGCCGATTGCTGCACGCATTGTCGCGGCTGACTCGCAAACTTTCACTACGCACAAACCCACATAAACCATCAAGGGAAAGACTAGATCTCGAAGCCATTATTCTGCGTTACGTCGCGGACGGACTGCCTTGCTGGTCTAGACCAATGCAACGGTGCTAGCATTCCCGGACAATCGTTGCGGGCCAAAACATTGATAGCGAACAAAGGAATGGTCGATGATCGAACGCGAAAACATTTTTCCTGAAGGATTGTCGAAACGGATCGTGGGCGGTCACGTCCTATACTCACCAGTGGTCACCGTTGTACCGGGTAAGCTCGTATTCGTTTCGGGCCTTCTTGCGCGCAACCGCGACGGCGAGTTGGTTGGTAAAGGCAATATGCGTCAGCAAATCCAACAAGTGGGTGAGAATCTAACAACGGCGCTCGCCGCGGCTGGCGCAACACTAGCCGATCTGGTTCGGACACAGACGTTCACCACGGATATCGACGCATTCTTCGAACATGTCGACGTCCGCATGAAATATTTTGGTCAAGCACTTCCGTCGAGCACCACTGTCGAAGTGCGCCGACTTTCGCATCCCGATTTTCTCGTCGAGGTCGAAGCGATCGCAGTAATCAAGATCGCGAGAGTGGGTGACGCGTCCGTTTCATAATAGCTTCTCGGTGGCGCGCGAGCGCGTTCGCCAGATCGAGCAGGAGGAGCATCGCGCTGGTCTCGCCCTAAACTGTAGCATCCGTTCTAATCATTGATCATGTTTGGAATGTCAATTAAAAGCGGTGGCAATCATATGAAGGTGCGAGCTGGTAACTTTAATCGACGTTCAACTTTTGGGTTCGTCGGGGAAAGCTAATCACCTTTCTGCCTGAGATTGTGTGATGCGACGTCGTGCGCCACAATATTAAACCTAAGAATAGGAGACCTCATATGCGACTCGTAAGTTTCGTGCAGGCTGGAGAGGAGCGTCTCGGGTTTCTGCAAGGGGATTTTGTCGTTGACCCGCTGGTCGCAGTGAACGACCGTGTATTATTTGGTAGCGTGCTCTCGTTCATTAAGGCTGGCGATAAGGCGATGTTGGCGGCGCGTGCAATTCTGGCTGATCCGTCGAAGTCCGCTTGCATTGCGTTGAAAGATATCGTGCTGACCGCGCCGATGCGGCCCGCGACCATCTTGTGCAGCGGCAGCAATTACAGCGATCATAACAAAGAAAAAGCGAATACGCCGATCAGCGGTAAAGAGCCTGAGTTTTTCTTGAAGACGTCCGACTGCGTGGTAGGTCCCGACGAGCCGATCGTGTTTGATGCTCTGCTCTCGAGAAAGCTCGATTGCGAGGCTGAGTTAGCTATCGTCATCGGTAAATCTGGACGGCACATTCCGGTCAATCGGGCGCTCGATCATGTGTTCGGCTACACTATCGTTAACGACGTGACCGCGCGCGATCGTCAAGTGCGGCGTACGCCAGAGGGGATGACCTGGTACGAATTGGGGAGCGGCAAGGCTTTCGATTCAAGCGCGCCGCTCGGTCCATGCGTCGTAACGGTTGACGAGATCGAGGATCCACAGAAGCTGCGGCTGCAATCTCGCATCAACGGCGAGTTGCGGCAATCCAGCAATACGTCGAACATGATTTGGAGTTGCGCCGAGTTGATTCATTTCTTCTCCCGTAACTTTACATTGAAGCCCGGCATGGTCATCATCACTGGCACGCCGGCCGGAACCGCCTGGTCGGGAGATCGCGAGTTGGGCGGAAATGGCGTGACGCAGCCCGGTCTGGTGCCCGCGACTCGCTACTGCTTGCCGGGCGATGTGGTTGAATGCGAAGTCGAGAATATCGGCGTCTTGCGCAACCCAATTTGCGAGGCCGATGATGTAGCGAAGGGTCGCTCCAACCGCGTCACTGCTGAATAAATTTCCGTCAATTGGTCGGAGAGAACTTCAATGGATTACTGCAATTTGTTACGCAATGCGGTTGCGACGCTTGTCGTTTTAGCGTGCGCTCCATCGCAGACTCAAGCGCAAACCTGGCCCTCGCGCAACATCACGATGATCGTTCCGTTCCCACCAGGCGGGCAGGCCGACCTCGCGGCGCGCCCTGTCGCGCTAGCCCTGGAGAAAATCTTGGGCCGCTCGGTCATCGTAGACAATCGCGGCGGCGCCGGCGGGGCGCTCGGCAATGCCGCCGCGGCGCGAGCCGAACCGGATGGTCACACGCTGTTGATGACACTTTCTTCAGTCGTTGTTTTGCCCGAGGCGGAGCGATTGATGGAGCGGAAGCCGTCTTACGAAATGGATCAGCTCGTTCCGATTGCGCGAGTGCTCGCCGATCCCACCGTTCTATCGGTGTTGAGCACGTCGCCCTACAAGACCGTCGCGGACCTCGTCGCCGACGCCAAGAAACGGCCTGGCCAGATCACATTCAGCTCCTCCGGCAATTACGGAGCAGTGCACGTCCCTTATGAGATGTTTCAAGCCGCCGCCGGCATTAAGCTTTTGCATGTACCGTTTCGTGGTGGTGCTCCAGCGCTTACGGCATTTCTTGGGGAGCAGGTTGCGTTGACGGGACAAGCCACCGGCCCGGTGTATCCGTATGTGCAAGAAGGTAGGGTTCGCTTGCTTGCCAGTTGGGCGGGTAAGCGGACACCGGAACTCCCCGACGTTCCGACCATGATTGAACTCGGTTATCCGGACGTCGAATTCTACATCTGGGCAGGCCTGTTTGTACCCAAGGGCACGCCTTCACCAATCATCGCGCGCCTGCGCGATGCCATGCGCGAACTCATGCAAAACCCGCAAGTGACGTCGGTGTTCGAGAAAGCGGGTAGCCCGCCGGCTTATCTCGACCAACCGGATTTTATCCGTTTCATCGAAGTCGATGCGGCGCGGTTGATCCCAGCGGTTAGGAAAATTGGGAAATTGGGGGAAAATTAAAAATTATGACTGTTCGATCACGCTAAGTACGCGAGCATTCACTGAGAAGCCTTGCGCGATAAATAACTCAAATTGCGCCACCGAACCAACGAGGCGGACAGGATCCGCATCGATTACACCGGATTCATTTTCCTCGTGGATACCGACGGCAAATATCTCGGCTTCTTGCCGCCTGGAACTTCTTCCGACCGGCTGGTTGAGGTCATCCGAGCACACCTTGCGGTAGTGCACGTAGATAGCGGGCCGTCATGCACAAAGGATTCTGGAGGTTGCTTCCGCAGTGGTGACAGTCTCTAATAGCCTCGGGCAAACATCGCTCGCCGTTTTCATCGACGGATCTCCTGACTGTCAAACTCTGCCCGGTCACTTCGGCGGCCGGGCTTTTTTTCATTTTGACACTATCCTCCAGCTTCTGCGCGTCACTCTCTCCGTCGCGCTGCCGTTCGTGCGGACCGACTTGAAAACCTTATCGGAGCTCGAGCAGCCACGGCAGCTTCAGTTCTGCAAGCTTGGCTAACCAATCTTACATAGAGAAACCCGGAGCTTGTTCCCGCCCCGGGTTTTTCATTCTGCTTGATGCGAAATCCGTGCAGGATGCAGAACTCATCGAAAGTTTTTTAGCCCTCGATGATGTAAACAATCTCGTAGGTTTCCGGGCGAAGGATAACGTACCGACCCTTGACGAGGATGAAATAATACCCACGCCATTCCGGGTATATCTCAATCACGCGTGATGGAAGAGGGTGGTAAGTGACCGTGCTCGGGACCCTGGTGCCAATCGAGACGTTGAAGTTCACGTTCGTAACTTCCGTGACCTTTTCCTGTCTAATTGTTGAAGTTATCTGAGTGCGTTTTTCGGCAGGGGGAGCTGCCGCTGGCGCTGAAGCTGCGGACCCAGACTTTGTGTCTGCCGCTGCCGGCTTGGTATCACCTGACTTTCTATCTGCCGACGCGGGCTTGGTATCACCCGACTTCTCTGCCGCCGCCGGCTTAGTGTCGCCGGACTTGCTTTCAGCCGGCTTGCTATCGCCTTTGGCATCGCCGGCTTTGGTAGCTGGAGCTTTTGTGTCTGGAGCCTTAGTGTCGGCCTTGTCTTGCCGCTGCGGCGCAGCCTTGGGCTCAGATTTCTCTTGAGCTTGCGTTGGGGCGGTCTTTGGAGCGGCCTTGTCTTGCGCGGTCGGCCCAGCCTTAGGTGCCGGGGCAACGGGTGCCGATTGCGGAGCGGACGGGGTGGCCGCAGGCGGAGCTGCTGGCTCCGACTTTGGGGCGGCCGGTGCCTGGTTTGCGCCTTGAGCAGAAGCCAATTGAGTCGTGGCGACCAAAGCTATAGCGGCCGCTGAGACCATCAAAGTTTTCTTCTTCATCGTGTCCTCCTGAATGGGATCAACCAAACGCAGTCCAATTTCACAAACGGCGCGGCTCTGAATAAGTTCCTGAGAGCGGTGCTTTGGTGATGTGGAGGACGCGGGCGGGAAGCCCATCCATAGTGAATGTTTCCATCCGTCGTCCTCCGGCCCAAAAGATTTAACAGGAGTAGAACGTCATTTCCCGAGTCTCCAGTCAGAAACGGCCCCAAAAGAGGGCCGTTTCGTTTTCCGTAATTAGCAACGATTGATGCGACGAATCACAACCGTGCCATCCCATCGCTGCTTGCGGACAGTTACAACGCAACTGCCTCGGTTGTATCCTTGATAGGCACCATAGCGCTGACCATACCCATAACGCGGGCGATCATCGTATCGCGGACGGCCGTAACCGTCTCCGTAGCTGGGACCTGAACCGTAACCAAAAGTGACGCTAGGACCGCCGTAGTATTGAGCAGAGGCGGGAACGGCGGTTGCGACCACAGCGGCCGCGGCAATTGCGAGAACTACCTTGCGCATAAAACACCTCCATTGATGCCACTTAACGTATTGAAACTGCAAGCGTTCCACTGAACAGTTGTTCAGCTATCTCGCCGATTGCTTGCGTGAGGTCATGCTTCTAAGCAGTTGCGCTGAAAGCCCGGATAGGCCTTTCACCCGCAAGGCTTCACTCAATCCGCATTCGGAACAGATCCTGTGATTTCCGTTGCGGGAGCAGGCGCGTGCTGGGCGAAATAGTTGGCCGCCCTTTCAAACCACAGCACATAGCCCAGCGCGATTACAGCGCCATTAAATGCCATGACCCACACGGTAGGATGTTTGGCTGATTTTACGATATCGTCGCATTGCATCTCGAACGTATTAAGCGAGTCGCGGCAATCTGTGGGCAGCGAAAAGCAGCGTATCTTGCGGTTTTGAGCGCGGGCCATGGCCGACGGGCGGGCTTGCCGCGACGCTCGGCATCCCTCTCGGCCTGTTAACAGTGGAGTTGATGCGGCACTAAGTCCAGCCGAGTTGATCTACACTTCGCGTCTACTTTACTTGTTCTTTTGCACGGCGGTCGATCTCCGACAGCGCGGATATACGAGCAGTCAAGCGTGCTTTGCGGCTTTGGCTAAGAAACGTCATTTTGGACTTCGCGCTGACGGACCTCGGCGCGGGGCTTGGCCATGAGCTGTTGCAGCGTGAGCAAGTCAGAAAGAACCGCAAATTTTTCACGCGGTTTCAACATACTCACTGCCTCTTGAATAGAGCTACAATCATTGATCTTGGCCGCGCCAAAAAGAAAATCGATCTCATATTCTCCGCGTCGGCGTGGTGTACGGCCCGATATCATGTTCTGATGAACTGCCAGCAGTGCAGCGTCCTCACTCAGCATTAGAACCGCGTCAATCGACACTTGATACGGTGACGCAGCAGCCAATTCGTTTGCGCGCGTGAGGACCTGTGGCGGAACGCGTTCTTCGGGTATTAATAAAAGTCCCACGCTTTTGAAAAATGTTCCCACCCTTGGATCCGCTGTCCACGCCGACAGCGGCACGGCCAATGCCAGACCAATTAAGACGGGAGTCATCCAAAGAAAAAGCGACCAGGATACAGCGTAGGCACTCGCCCCAAGTAAGACGCCGAGAATTGTCGGCCAAAGATATGCCCGGCTCAGTTCGGCGAATGAAAGCTGCCCATTATCCCGACGTTGCGGCTGCCATCCGGAGTCTCGACCGAGTGTAATTTCAATGACGGAGCGTGATTGCATAAGCATCATGATCGGCGCCATCAGACCTGATATTAGGCTCTCGACTATCAGGCTCACGAACGCGCGCGCCGCTCCCCCGCAGCCGTACCTATCGGACGAAAAACGCAGCAATGTCAGATATCCAAGCACCTTCGGCGTAAACAAGATCGCCATCGTGCCGATAAAGACAAAGATTGCTCGAATGGGATCTTGCGCCGGCCATTGAGGAAAAAGCGATCGCTCGGTGAAATATTCCGGGCGGATGAATTGTGCCTGCAGCGAAATGAGAATTCCAACCAGCAGGAACAATAACCACATAGGCGACGTGAGATAGGAGCCAATGCCGGTCAAGAGGTGTAATCGGGAAACCCAATGCAAGCCGCGCGCCGGCAGAACGCCTAGGTGTTGCATGTTGCCTTGAGCCCAACGACGATCACGCAATGCGTAGTCCGTTAAAGAGGGCGGACATTCTTCGAAGCTTCCTCTGAGGCTCGGCGCCATATGAATCGCCCATCCAGCCCTGCGCATCAATGCGGCCTCGACGAAGTCATGACTCAGAATATGCCCTCCAAACGGCTCTGGGCCTCGCAGTAGCGGCAACCCTGCCTGATCTGCAAACGCCCTAACTCGAATAATCGCGTTATGGCCCCAGTAATTTCCTTCTGAGCCGTGCCACCAGGCGATTCCTCTTGCAATAAGAGGCCCATAGACGCGTCCCGCGAACTGCTGAACGCGCGCAAAGAGAGTCCCCCCATTGATCAGCATGGGAAGCGTCTGGATGAGACCGACTTTCTGATTCATCTCCATCGCATGGGATAAGCGCACAATCGTGTCGCCCGTCATGAGACTATCGGCATCCAGAATGATCATGTGATCGTAGCGCCCTCCGAATCGAGAAATCCATTCGGATATGTTTCCAGATTTCCGGGCGATATTTTTATGCCGATGACGGTAGAAGATCCGTTCGGACTTCAGATCCCGGATCAGAGCCAGATAGGTGGCCTCCTCAAGAATCCAAATATCAGGATCGGTAGAATCGCTTAAGATGAAAAAATTGAAATGTTCCAATCGTTCGGTCTGTGCAATCGCTTCGTAAATGGCCTGAAGCCGCGAGATCACGCGATGCGGTTGTTCGTTATAGGTTGGCAAAAGAAGAGCATTTTGGCTGGAAAGCGAAGGTAGGGGTGCGGCTGGGTCAATTCCAAGCGAGCGGTCCGGCCACGCGAGGATCATAACAAATCCGATCAGCGTGCTAACAAATGAAAATGCAATCCATGCGAAGAGCATGACGAACAGTGCAAGAACGGCCGTTTCCAATACCGTTAAGCCGGCGACCTGCAGCACCTGATACATTTCGTTCGCGGCTAGCATCGTCAATATGATCGTGCAGGTCATCACAAATGCGCGGCGCAGCACGATGAACTGCGGCGAAGTCGCGGGCCGTTCCGCTGGACCCCGCCTCTTCCAGAGCGGTTGCTCGGGCATGGCGAGTGGAGATTCAGGCGGCAAAAAGCGAGCCGCCAAATATTGCGGCTCATCAAATTCTGCTGGTCCACGCATCACGGAGTCCAACGATACAGCCAGACTTCGGAGAGCGGCTCTTCACCTCTCAGCAGCTGAGCCCGCAACTCGGCGGCAGAAGTCTTCTTGGCATCGAATTCAAAACTCAGCCGCCATCCTCCAGTCACCGGATTTGGCTGTGTTACGATGTTTCGAACCTCGCCATTATCTGTTTCAATTTTACCGCCTACCATCGTATCTTTAAGGTCTTTCAGCGCACCGCCGGCCAGTTCCAGCACGAAGCGTCGCGTGTTGTTGGGTCCAGCCCCCACGCGGGTTTGCGTGAATTCTGCAAGCGGCGGGGCATTGATCTTACCAACACCCCAGTGCAGCCGGTAGGTGAAATTGCCTTCCCCCTTGGCGCGCATCGGTTCTTTCGGCCGCCAGAACGTGACGATGTTGTCATGGATTTCCTCTTTGGTAGGGATTTCGATAAGATGAACCGCGCCGTCTCCGGAGTTTCCGATCGGCTCGACCCATACGCTCGGCCGCATTTCAAACCGAGATTCTAGGTCTTCGTAGCGGCTGAAATTCCTCTGGCGCTGCATGAGGCCGAATCCACGAGGGTTTACATCGCCGAATACACTGATCTGCAACTCAGTCGGATTGGATAGTGGCCTCCAAAGTTCTTCATTCCTACCATTACGAATTGCGAGACCGTCGGAGTCATGCACCGCCGGTCGAAAATCGTCGATGCCGACACGATCGTTTGCATCGAATAAGAACATGCTTGTAAGCGTACCGATTCCAGCCTGATCAATATCGACGCGTGGGAAAAGCGCCATCTCGACATCGAAGACGGTCGTTTCGCCCGGCCTGATTGTAAATCGATACGCCGCAGCGGTACTCACACTATCGAGCAGAGCGTGAACGACTATCGAGTCTGTTTTCTTTGGCGGCTTTTCGATCCAGAAAGCCCGGAACGCTGGAAACTCTTCGCCCTTGGCATCTCCCGTCTTGATCGACAATCCTCGGGCAGAAAGCCCATATGTCTGTCCCTTCGCTACCGCCCGGAAATAGCTCGCTCCTAGAAACACTGCCACCTCGTCATAATAGTCTTGACGGTTTATTGGCGAGTGCAGCCGAAAGCCTGCAAAACCCAAGTTGGAATCGGATCCAGGCGGGGGTAACTTGCCAAAGTCGAAGAGGTCGGGTGAATAAGTAATGAGCCGCGCTCGTCCCTCACTCACCTCATACACATCGATGGTGTCGAGGAAGATGAAGCCCCGATGGAAAAATTGCACCTCGAACGGCAAACCCTCACCCCGCCATAAAGCGCGGTCGGGACGAAATCTAATCGTTCTGTACTGATCATAACTGATATCCTTCAGCGCGGGACGCAGCTTGTCCGGAGGCTTGAAGGGAGCTTGGGCTAATGCGCGCGCTAGCTGACGCACACTGTTCGCGTCGAATGCGCTCTCCTTTGGACGCTGTGCGTGAGCAATTTCCGTGCGACCGATCAAAACAAACGGCAGCATCGCAGACCCACCAACAAAATCTCGCCGATTCAATGGAGACCCTTATTGCAATAGCTGCTCTGGCGTCCAGCCATCTGGACCCAGGTGACAATTTCAATGGGTCCGCAAGGTTCCAGATCCGGGAGCTTGTTTGTGGTTCGCCGGGCTAAGACTGGATTGAGGTGGCCACGGAGAAACAGCCCACGCCTTTTTTGCCGTCGCAAGCCCAATTGGAATTTCCATCCGTCCGATAGGAGGGCATTCGCCGAGATTCTTTTCTTTAGTCTACATCCCGCCATGCTGGCGCCACGGGGGTGGCGGAGTTTGGTCTGGAGGGTCCACAGAAAGTGAAATTGGAAAGCGAATGCACAGGTTTCAGCGCTGGCACTTAGGGGGAGCACTCGTTTTCGCATTCGCGGGGCTGCAGGCTGACATTGGAAAATCGGAGCCAGCGAGCAGCGACCGCGAACTCGTCGGCACATCATCCGTGCTACTGGCCCAGGCGCCCGCGCCCGATCCTGAGCAACCCAAACGTGGCGCCGAGCCTAAGAAGCCGCCAGCGACAGCGCCTATAAAACCTCCAGCAAGTTCCGGCTCTCCACAACAAACGCCGGCTGCGGGAAGTCCTGGCGCCGCACCTGATTCGCCGGGACAAACACCTCCAAAGTCGACACGTCCTGTGATTCCTCCCACAGCGGAATCCACAACATCGCCGTCTGGAGAAGATAAGCGCCGTACGCCTGGCCGTCCGGTGTCACCCCCGGCTGCACAGACTCCACCGTCCGCCCCAGCGCCGAGCCAAGCGCAACCGCCTGCTGCGCCTGGCCGTCCCGTGCCGCCACCGGC
>JBGTLX010000159.1:0-18962 GCA_041743855.1 Rhizobiaceae bacterium
CTACGGATACTCAGGAAAACCGACCGCCACCGGGTGGGATGGTCCCCACATCGCGCGTGCCTGGATCGTGCTAATGAAGCGCCTCGGATACACGGAATTCGTGGCGCAAGGCGGCGATTGGGGCGCGGTCATCACCGAACAAATGGGTGTGCAGGCGGCTCCGGAGTTGCTCGGTATCCACGTCAACATGCCCGGCATCTTTCCAGCCGAGATTGACGGGGCGGCCTTTTCCGGCGCGCCGGCGCCTTCGGGTTTCTCGGCCGATGAGAAGCTCGCTTACGACCGTTTGCAGTTCGTCTATCAAAAGGGAATCGCCTACGGGTTCCAGGTGGGTCTGCGTCCGCAGACATTATACGGGATCGCGGACTTACCCGTCGGCCTAACGGCTTATTTCCTCGATCACGACGCGCGCAGCTATGAGCTCATCGCGCGCGTCTTTGACGGACAGTCCGAGGGTCTTACGCGCGACGACATCCTCGACAACATTACGATCACCTGGTTGACAAACACTGCGCTTTCTGGCGCCCGTCTCTACTGGGAATATCGGGGCAAAGGGTATTTCAATGCCAAAGGGGTCTCCATCCCGGTGGCCGTGAGCGTCTTCCCTGACGAACTCTATCCAGCCCCGCGGAGTTGGACAGAGCAGGCATATCCCAAACTCATACATTACAACACGCTCCCCAAAGGAGGGCACTTCGCCGCCTGGGAGCAGCCTAAGCTTTTTACCGAAGAGATTCGCGCGGGCTTCCGATGTCGCGGAGATAGTTGCGCTGCGTCTCGCGTGAGAAACGCCGCAAGTTCATGTCGTCGATCAGCCGCCGGCGCAGCGGGCTGATCGGAGCATCGAGAACAGGATGGGGCATGGTCAGGCTCCTTGTTGAAGAATCCCGCCATGCTCTGCCCCAGCCACACCACGCTCAATGCAGGCGCGACGCCCGGCCTGTGCCCTCTAGGTAGTGTGCTGAAGGTTCTGCAAATTCGCTGAGAGAGGGCGGTCATGGCAGGCTGGTGATTGTTCACGTCACCGATTCCCGCGAAGGAACGCCACCATGACCAAGACTGAAGGTAGATACGCCAGCGCCGCCGTCAAAGACATTTTGCTTTCGAACCCTGATGGGCTGCGCGACGTGATCCGCGCCGTCATGCAGGAGGTGCTCGAAGCCGAGATGGACGAGACGCTCGGAGCCGAGAAAGGGGAGCGGACGCCGGATCGTCTGGGCTACCGCTCGGGTCATTATGGCCGCACCCTGATCACGCGGGTGGGCAAGCTTGAGCTGCGCGTGCCGCAGGACCAGGCGGGCCGCTTCTCTACCGAGCTGTTCGAGCGCTACCAGCGTTCCGAGCGCGCCTTTGGCGACGCTGGCCGAGATGTACGTGCAGGGCGTGTCGACCCGCAAGGTCAAGGCGATTACGGAAGAGCTGTGCGGCCACGCCTTCTCGGCCTCTTCGATCTCGGCCATCAACAAACGCCTGGACGAGAGCCTGAAGGCGTTTGCCGAGCGCCCGCTTCAGGAGCCGTTTGCCTACCTCATCCTCGACGCCCGCTACGAAAAGGTGCGCGAAGCCGGCGTCGTGTCGAGCCAGGCGGTGCTGATCGCGGTCGGCATCGACTGGGACGGGCGGCGCCAGATCCTGGCCGTCGAGATGGCCAATCGCGAGAGCCGCTCGGCCTGGAAGGACTTCCTCGTCAAACTCAAGGCGCGCGGGCTCAAGGGCGTCGAATTGGTCGTCTCCGATGATCATGCCGGGCTGGTCGCCGCGATCGGCGAGGTGATCCCGGAAGCGGCATGGCAACGCTGCTACGTCCACTTCCTCAGGAACGCGCTCGATCACCTGCCGAGGAAGCACGGCGACGACTGCCTGCAGGAACTGCGCTGGCTTTACGACCGGCGCGATCTCACCGAAGCAAAGACCGACCTGGCCGCATGGCTTGCCAAATGGTCGGCCCGCTACCCGCGGCTGACGAATTGGGTGGAGGAGGCAATCGAGCAGACGCTGACCTTCTTCCGCCTGCCGCGCCAGCACCACAAGCACCTCAAGTCGACCAACATGCTGGAAAGGCTCAACGAAGAGATCAGGCGCAGAACCTACGTCGTGCGCATCTTCCCGAATGCCGAAAGCTGCCTGCGCCTCGTCCGGGCGCTCGCCGTTGAAACCAACGAAAACTGGATGGAGGCTAACCGCTACATCAACATGGACGACCTGCGCGAGCACAAGAAGCTCGAACTCCGAAAAGCCGCATGACCAGCACTATGACCGCCCAATTTGCAGAACTTGACGCACACAACCGCCCTCTACCTCAATCGCAGGCGCCCTCCCGCGCAGCGGGTTCGTTCCTCGGCCCCAACGCTGCCAGACCGGTGCGCCGCTCGCGGGTGGTTCGCCCGGAGCGAGCAACTTCACAGATGGGCTGGCTGTGTCTGCCACGAGAATCGACATCGGTTTCGATGAGCCAAGGCAGGCGCCAAATCGATGGAACTATCACTGCGACGCAACGAAACGGTCCAACTTGGCCAGCGTCTCCAGTCCCAACTCCACCGCCCCGAAATCCTTCGCCTCTTGGAACTCGGCCGCCGTGGTTAAGACCATGCCGAGCGTCACCTTCGTGAACCCGTCCTGAACCTCGAAGGAGGCCCATGCATCGGCATGTTTCGGCCCATTCTCGCCCCAGAGCAGTGTATAGCCGAGCCGTTCTTCCACCCTGACCTCGCCATAAAGATGATGGTTTGGATAGACCGTGCCATCCCGCGCGATCATATCGAAGACCCATTCGCCACCCGAGCGTAGGTCGATCCTCTTTGTGCGACAGGAAAACCCCTCCGGTCCCCACCATTGCGGCAGCGTCTCAGGGTTCATCCACGCGTTCCAGACCACCGCCCGCGGCGCTCGTATCACCCGCTGCAGCACTATGGTCCGCTCAGCGGCGTCGGCGAGGTTGTCCAATCCTGCTCCGAAGCCCTGTCGGTAGCCCGCCTCCATGTCCTCGGCCAGCGAGGAAAGCTGCACCGTCACGACCAGCCTGCTGCGCTCGCCTAAGTCGGCGAAGTCCGCAGTTAGCAATGCCGCCGATTGCGTCGCTCCCTCGGACGAGATAACCTCGTAATTCACGCTACGCACCGCGGGCTGCAACTCCAGCCAGCCGCCCTCGCAACGAATGTCGGGCTGGCCCTCCACCTTGCAGAGCGAGACCTCGCGTCCGCCGACCCTAGTATCGGCCTCCAAGAAATCCACAGTGACCGACGGCGACGGGGCAGCCCAGACCGCCCGCGCGGCCGGGGCCGTCCAAGCCTGCCACAGCACCGACGACGGTGCGGCCACGTTTCGCTCGAAGGTCAGCGTCGCAAAGCGGTCCCTCCTGTCACTCGGCGCCCCGATGGTCGTGCTGCTCGGCTTCGGGTTCGATGTCATTTTTCTCGTTCCTTCATCACATCCATCACAAATGCATCCAGCCGGTCTAGCCGCGATTCCCAGATGGCTTGCTGTTGATCGATCCAAGTCCGCATCGGTCCCATGGCGTCCAGGACGATGGCGCAGGTGCGCACCCGCCCGTCCTTGGACGTAGCGATCAATCCTGCCTCCTCCAGCACGGAAAGGTGCCGCATCACCGTCGGCAGACTCAGTCCTGTGGGGCCAGCCACATCCGTCACCCGGGCAGGCCGTTCGGCCAGTTGGGTGAGGATCGACCGTCGGGTTGGGTCTGCCAGAGCATGGAACAACAGTGAGAGATCAGGATCATGCTTAGCCATATTGCTAACTATCACTTCATGGATGCGAGGCGCAAGAGAAAACTTCGTCATTCTGCTAAGTTTTCCGTTCCTCGGATCACGACCGCTGTGTCGGCAATGTCATCGATTGGTAAGCAGCGGTCGGGTGTAAGCAGACGCTCGTCAACGTGCCGGTAACCCGTCAGCGGACGGCAGCTTTAGCCTGCTGCGTTTCGAAAGCCGACACTCTGAACTCGGCCCATTCTCGTCGAGTAGCAGCCGGAGGGCAACGCGCCCACCAATGGACGTTCAGCAGAGTTACAGCTTGCATATTAGCTGACGTTGAATTCGCTGTTTTTGCCCGCCGACAGAAGGTTTGGTCTGCAGCCAGCTCCGCGCTCGAAACACTAACGAATGGACAGAACGGCAAGTGCAGCTGCGGCTCAATGTGGTGACCAATCAAGCTACCGGCTTCATGTCTGCGATCACGGTTGGCAGCAGCTCCGACACAGTAGGGTGGATCGGCATCATGCGCTGCATCACCGTGTAGGGCGCCCTTGCGTAGATCATGTCGAGTATGCCGTGCACTACCTCGTCGCCGCTAGCGCCGAGCAACGCCGCGCCGAGTAACTCCTTGGTGTCGGCATCTGCAATGATCTTCATGAAGCCTTTGGTCTCGCCGCGCTCAACTGCGCGACCGACCTGCGTCATCGGCCGCGTGCCGACAAGGATCTTGCGCCCGGATTTCCGGGCCTCCGTCTCGGTCATACCGGCGCGGCCAAGCGGTGGGTCGATATAGAGCGCGTAGGCCGTCTTGCGATCGCTTACGCGGCGCCTGTGGCCGTCGAGCAGGTTGCCCGCCGCGATCTCGAAATCATTGTAGGCGGTGTGCGTGAATGCGCCTTTTCCGTTGCAGTCGCCGAGTGCGTAGATGTGCTTCTGGCTGGTGCGCAATTCGTCGTCGACAGTGATGTAACCCCGCGCATCGACCTCCACGCCAGCCTTGTCCAGCCCGAGATCGTCGGTGTTGGGCCTTCGGCCGATGGCAAGCAGGACATGCGAGCCGGGCACCGAGCGGTCGCCGCTCGAACAGTCGACATGCACGCAGACGCCGTCGGCATGCGGCGAGAAGCTCATGCATTCTGCGTCAAGCCGGAAGGCGATGCCGTCGTCCTCGAGGATGGCCTTGATGGCGTCGGAGATATCGGGATCCTCGCGCGAGATAAGGTGCGAGCCCTTCTCGACAACGGTCACCTTGGCTCCGAAGCGTCGGTACATCTGGGCGAACTCCAGCCCGATATAACTGCCGCCGACGACGACCAGATGCTCGGGCAGGAAATCAACCTCCATCATCGTCGAGTTGGTGAGGTAGCTGACCTTGTCGAGGCCGGGCATGGCAGGCACGTTGGCGCGTCCGCCGACATTGATGAAGATGCGGTCAGCGGCAATCGTCTCGCCGTTCACGCTAACCTCATGCAGCGAGACGAAGCTGGCGTGGCCGCGGAACACCGTGCAGCGCTCCATACCGTCCAGCCAGCCTTCTGTGCCCGTGCGCGAATCCAGCGTCACTTTGTCCTTGCGCGCCTTGACCGCCTTCATGTCCATCGTGACGGCGCCGCCGGTGGAAAAGCCGTAGTCGGCGGCGCGGCGGGCCAGATGCGCGGCATATGCGCTGGCGACCATTGTCTTGGTCGGTTTGCAGCCTGTGTTGACGCACGTGCCGCCGAAGAATTTCCGTTCGATAAGAGCGACGGTCTGGCCTGCCGCCGTCAGGCGGCCTGCCATGGAGGGGCCGGCCTGACCTGCCCCGATGATGATGGCGTCAAACTTTTTCGTCATGCAACCGCCGAGACGATCCACAGCGCGATCAGGATGGCCACAGCATCCTCGATAAGCGCGGCGGGCAGATCCTTGCCGAAGGCGCCGGCGAGCCGGGCGCGCACTTCCGCACCGCCGTACGTGCCGATGACGGCTCCTATGGTTCCTGCGATCAGTCCGGCGATCAGCGCCCCGCCGGGGGTACCGATGACAGCGCCAGTGAGGCCGCCGCTGACTAGGCGCGCGCCAAACTGCTGCGCCACCTTACGGCTCGGCGTCGAGGGGAGCTGGTCGGCGACGAGCTCGACAAGTGCGAGCACGGTGAAGACAGCGACGGCGATCCAGTGGTCCATGAAGCCGGCCCAAGTGCCGGCGAGCGGCAACCAGCCGACATATGCCGCCCAGGCGACCGCTGCGGGCGCAGTCATTGCGCGCAGACCGGCTACAACGCCAATCAGAAGTGCAAGCAGGTAAAGCATGGTGTCTTCAGAATGAATTGGGCAAGGTAATGAAGGGCGGATTAGCGGAGAGCGGTATCTTTGCCAGATGACCGACGCCGATCCCACTCTGATGGTAAGCACCGCACTTTGCATTCGGACTCATCGCATTAGCCTTTGCAATAGCTCCTTCGCCTCAATTACTCTCGGCGAAGACAACCCTCCGTTCACACGATTATATCGAGGAGAAAGCATCTCGCGCGCCTCTCCGTTCCTCTGCTGAGTTTGCAATAGCGCAGCGAGGCTGACTGCGGTGCATAGCTCCCAATACGCTGCATTCTGGACGACCGACTGCGCCATTGATTGGCGGAACACATCCTCGATGGCCCGCGGCTCGATAATGCCGGCAAGCATCTGCAATGCGCCCTTCATCCTCAGAATTTCGGGTACATACCATCGATAATCGGTTTCCACTGCAAAATTGAGCGTCTCATCGATTTCGTTGACACTTTCATCGAAACGCCCCAGAGAGCCGAGCGCGGCGGCAAGCTCGGTCTGGAAGAAGGGGTAGAACAGCAGATATCGCGCCTGTCGCATTTCTGAAAGACCCTCACGAAGCAATCCGACCCCGGCGTCGGGATCGCTTCGCTTTGCAGCAATGGTACCCCTCACACATAGGCCAGCAGCGTGAAACGGACGCAGACCGTGCTTGGAGGCGATGCCGATCAGCTCCTCGCCGTACTCGTTTGCGGTATCCAGTTCTCCGAGACTCAGAGAAATAAAGCCCGCCGCCCAAGCCAGCGAGGCGCACAGCGCAGTCGGCTGTTCAGCGCTGCGCGCCTCTTCGACCGCAATTCTTGACTCGCGGGATGCCTCGTCAAGGAACCCTTGTGATAACAAGCACACGGTGCGATGGGCCTGACACGAGGCGCGGGGGTCGCCGCCTAGCGTGACCATGTCGCGGCGCCGCGCTCCGATCGGATAGTTATCGATCGCCCACTTCAGACGCTCGCTGGCTTGCGTGTGATTACCCAGGTACATTTGAGGTACGCCAACAAGCCAGGCTGCCGTGGCTCGCGAGTGTATGTCGCGCTCCTGCGCTATCTCCTCATATTCGCGCGCGAATGCGAAGGCGTCGGTCAACGCCATCGAGCGGGCCGAGTGAAACCACAGCCCGCAAGTTGCGCGTAGCTGATAGTGAAAATCCTCGAGCCTCCGCGCCAGCGCAAGTGCCTGAATAAGAACCGCGCGGGTGTAGGGCGTCATTCCTTGCGTGTAGAGCAAGGCGATGCCGAAACTGCACCTCAGGACCATCTCCCGGCGAGTATCCTTGGCAGGGTCAATCTCCGACAATGCCTTTTCAGCCCATTCGCAACATTCGGATACCATAGATGCCGCGATCCAAAAATCACCTGCAGTGGCTGCGAGTTCGACACCAAGGGAGGTGTCGCCATCGGGCGAAAACGTCCAATTGAGGCCCGCGCGTAGGTTATCGATCTCTCTGCGATAGCGCCCCAGGTTATCGATCGCGGCTTGGAGTTGGTCATCGCGGACAAACGGAGCAAAAAGCGAAACATAATATTCTACAAATCTTCGCATCGCGTCGTCGTTTTCCTGACTCGCGGCTAATTTCTCCAGCGAGTACACGCGTACCGTCTCGAGCAGCCGCCATCGCGTAGCAGAGCCCGATGCGTCCAAGGTCACCAGGGACTTCGAGACGAGGCTTGAGATACTCAACGCGATGCTTGATTCCTTGGCGTTCGCAGCTGCAGCAGCGGCTGAAAGCGTGAACCCCGCTGGAAAAGCCGAAAGATGTCGGAGCACGCGCTGCTCTTCTGCGGTGAGCAACTCGTAGCTCCAGTCCAGCGTTGCTCTCAACGTCTGATGACGCGGTAGAGCGGTCCGGCGGCCTCCGGTGAGCAATGCGAAACGGTCGTCGAGATGCTCGGCGACTTGCTCAATCCCAAGCGTTGCCGCTCTTGCCGCAGCAAACTCGATAGCGAGGGGAATACCGTCAAGCTTCCTGCAAATCGTGGCGATTACCGATAGCTGTTCTCCCGGGGGAAGGAAGTTGGTTTGAAGCGAACGAGTTCTCGCCAGAAACAACTGCACCGCACTATGTTCGAAGAAGTTGTCCGCTGTTTTCTCATGCTCCGCCGGTACCGCCAAAGCGGCAACGCGGTAGACAAATTCGCCTTCGATCCGCAATGTCTCGCGGCTCGTGGTAAGAATTGTCGCGTGCGGGCAAAGGCGGATTATGGTTTCCGCCATTGATGCTGCTGCATCAACCACATGCTCGCAGTTGTCGAGAACCAGCAACATCCTCCTTCTGCCAATGGTTCGAGCAACCGTTTCCGGCGAGATCGTATCGCCCTGTAACTGAAGGTTGAGTGTTGCAGCGACGGTTGATGCTACGAGTCTTGAATCCGACAGTGACACCAGTTCGACGAAAAATACATCGCTCTCGCCTGTCGGGAACAGCCTGCGGGCGACCTCTGATGCCAGCACCGTTTTTCCGATACCGCCAGCTCCAGTCAACGTTACCAATCGGTACGCCGACACCAAGTCGCACAGTTGCTCCACTGCGTTCTCACGACCTATGAGGGCAGACGCGGCGACCGGGACATTTGTCAAGAACGGATGGCTGGCGGAGCGCGTTAGCTCAACTTCGATCGATCGCGGAGGGTCCTGCTGGGTTTCCCAGTCCCCAAGAAGTCGATAGCCGCGACCCGGGACCGTTTTAAGTATTCCACGATCTTGGCCTAGCGCCTTCCGAATAGCTGACACGTGAACCTGAACCGTGTTGTCCTCAACGATGACTCCTGGCCACACCCGCCGCGTCAGATCTTGTTTGGTTACCAACGCGCCTGCTGACAACACAAGTGTTTCGATGATCTCGAAAGCACGACTGCCGATCGGTACCGCAGAACCGTTCGCACGCAGCTCGCGCTTTGTGAGATCAACCTCCCATCCTCGGATTTCAAAGACGCGAGTCCCTTCGTGCCGCAACGCGACAGGAGCGTCATCTTTGAGAATTGCCATCATTTTGAGGTTCCTCGGCCTAGATCAGCAAGGCAGCGCAACCTTACCATCGACCGCGCCGAGCACTCCGTTTTTGCCGGCCCTCCGTCGTGTTCGCTTCGACCCAGTGCCATTAATTTCGATGGCCGTTGATGTCAGGTGCGACAAGCACAGTTGTGTCGCATTGGCCACCGCGTTCTCGCTTTGCTCTGCTTCTTCAGGAAATTTCAGGCATCCTAACATTACTTAATTCGACCGTGGAAGCTCAGCCACGTACATTCTCCTAGTCGGGAAACACCCCCCGCAGCCATCAACAAAGATCGGCGTGAACTGCCTACGAAAAGCGGTTCGACCCAGGAGGAGTACCATGTCAACATTTTCGCTTACAAGAAGGGAATTGTTTGCGGTGGCGGCTGCGGCAGGAGCCTTCGCACCTTTTGCCGGAGCAACGGTGGCTGCAGACAGGGCCGATCCAATCCGCCCTTTTACAGTCAAGGTCCCCCAGGAGGAGATCGACGACCTTCGCCGGCGCATCGCAGCAACACGGTGGCCTGACACTGAGACGGTCGGTGATGCATCCCAGGGGCCCCAGCTCGCTAATGTTCGTGAGCTGGTTGACTATTGGGGCAGCTCCTATGACTGGCGTAAGGCCGAGGCCCAGCTGAACTCTTTGCCGCAGTTCGTAACCTCCATCGACGGGGTCGACGTCCACTTCATTCACGTTCGGTCGAAGCATCCCGATGCTCTTCCGCTTGTCATTTCGCACGGCTGGCCCGGGTCGGTTTTTGAGCAAATCAAGCTTATCGGCCCGCTTACAGATCCGACGGCGTTTGGCGGCCGGGCTGAAGACGCCTTTGACGTGGTGATCCCCTCTCTGCCGGGCTTCGGTTTCTCTTCGCATCCAAAAGAGGCAGGCTGGGGGCTGGAGCGCATAGGCCTTATGTTCGACGTCCTAATGAAGCGAGCGGGGTATACGACCTACGTAGCGCAAGGAGGAGATTGGGGAGCGGGCGTTGTCCAGGCGATGGGGCGCCAAGCACCGGAAGGGTTGCTAGGCATCCATACCAACCTGCCGGCAGCCATTCCGGACGAAGTCGGTCCAGCGCTCGGCGGCGGCCCCCTGCCGGCTGGTATCACGGCTGAAGAAAAAGCTTCCGTATTGTCTCTCGGGAAGTTCCTCAAGCAAGGGAACCTGACTTACGTCGCCATGATGAATGCGCGGCCGCAGGGCGTCAGTTACGGCCATGCCGACTCTCCCGCGGGCCTTGCAGCGTGGCTGCTCGTTCACCCGGGGTTCGAGCACTGGTCTTACGGTAAGGACGCCAGCCAGTCTCCGACCCGAGACGAAGTCCTGGACAATTTCACGCTGTACTGGCTCACCAACAGCGCGGCATCGTCGGCGAGGCTCTACTGGGAGAACCGCGGACGTAGCCTGACGAGCGCTACCGCTCAAAAAACCAGCGAGATCGCACTCCCCGTAGCAATCACCGTGTTCCCCGATGAGGTCTATCACCCCCCAAGGTCGTGGGCCGAGCGCGCCTTTAGCAACCTGATCTATTTCCATGAAGCCGACATGGGCGGTCATTTCGCGGCATGGGAATATCCGGAATTGTTTACGGCCGAACTTCGCGCCGCATTCAGTTCGCTACGGCCGGCAGACTGATCCTCAAATCGCGAACACCAAGGGAAACTAGACATGAAAACGCTAAGATTGATCGCGGCGGCGACGCTTCTCGCCGGTACGGTTCTCACGCCGCTGCTGGCGCAAACCAAGACACAACTGCCCGGTGTAGAGCGCACCGATTTGCTGCGGGCGGACCTCAGCACTTCCGGAGGTGAAGTCATTCAGGTGCTTGTCGAATTCGCGCCGGGCGTGACCGCGCCTTGGCACACGCATCCTGGTGAAGAGATCGCCTATGTAGTCGCGGGCCAGCTCGAATACACGCTCCAGGGCCAGTTGCCGCTGACACTCAATGCGGGAGATTCGCTGTTTATCCCCCACGGAACGAGCCACACGGCGAAGAACGTGGGCAGTGGCAACGCGACCGAGCTCGCTGCCTATATCGTCGAAAAAGGAAAGCCGCTCGTCGTGCTGGATGAATAGCGCCGTCAAGTGACGCCAAGCGAAGCATGCGCAGGACTTACAGAACTAACGGGAAACAGGAGATCATCATGAACCAGGCTGTTATTGCAAGAGATGTCGCGTCCTCCACTCGGGCGACAGACATGAAGCTGGAGGTCGTCGTTATCCCCGTTTCAGATGTTGAGCGCGCCAAGCGCTTCTACGGCGATCTGGGTTGGCGGCTCGACGCTGACTTTGCAGTTGGGGACGACTTTCACGCCGTCCAGTTCACCCCTCCAGGTTCGCCAAGCTCGGTCCACTTCGGCAAGGGCATCACGTCGGCGATACCGGGATCGGCACGCGGACTGTATCTCGTGGTGTCGGACATCGTGGCGGCGCGCGCCGAACTGATCGGTCGCGGCGTCGAAGTCAGTGATGTGTTTCACCGCGCCGGGCCGGGAAAGCCGGCAGTCGACGGTCCAGATCCGGAGCGCCGCAGCTACTTCAGCTATGCCACGTTCACCGACCCTGACGGCAATGAATGGCTGCTGCAGGAGGTCACCACCCGGTTCCCCGGCCGGATCGACGCCAACATGACAAGCTACGCTTCTGAGTCCGATCTTGCCTCCGCGATGCGGCGTGCGTTTGAGGCCCATGGCGAGCACGAAAAGCGCAACGGCGGCCAGCGCGATGAGAATTGGCCGGACTGGTACGCCAAATACATGGTCGCCGAGCAGGCGGGCAAGCCACTGCCGCTCTAGGTATAATCCGAAATGGGATGAGCAGGCCTGGTCGCCGTCCTAACGCCAACCCTTAACCGGCGATCTGAAGCAGGTTCGCCGCTGATAGTTCACGCGCTCTTGCAGGCGCGATCGAGAGGAGAGAGACATGACGTACTCCAAAATGGGCATCGCTCTGGTGACCGGCGCCTCGACCGGGATCGGGGCGATCTATGCCGACAGGCTGGCACGCCGCGGCTATGACCTCATTCTCGTGGCACGCAACCGGGAGACATTAGACGAGGCGGCGAAGCGCATCGCCGGCTCGACAGGCCGCAACGTCGATACAATCGCGGCGGACCTCAACAACAAGGCAGATCTGGCCCAAGTCGAGCGGGTGCTCGGCACCAATCCCGGCATCACTCTGTTGGTCAACAATGCTGGCATCGGCGCCGTCGCGCCGCTTCTGGAATCCGACGTCGACAAGATGCAGGCGATGATCGAGCTGAATATCACCGCGCTGACCCGCCTGACCTATGCCGCCGTTCCGGCCTTGATTGAGCGCGGCGGCGGCACGATCATCAACATCTCGTCGGCCGTCGCTATCGCACCTGAGCTTCTCAACGGCGTTTACGGCGCGACGAAAGCCTTCGTGCTCGCTCTCAGCCTTTCGCTCCACAAGGAGCTGGCGGACAAGAAGCTGCGCATCCAGGCGGTTCTGCCCGGCGCCGTCGCCACCAACTTCTGGGATGCGTCGGGAGGGTCACTCGAGCTTCTGCCGAGCGAAATGGTCATGCAGTCGGACGATCTGGTCGACGCCGCGTTGGCCGGCCTGGACCAGGGCGAGTTGGTGACCATTCCCTCGCTCCCCGACGCAGCCGATTGGCACGCCTATGAAGCAGCGCGGCAGAAGCTCATCCCGAACCTCTCCCTCAGCGTCCCACCGGCAAGATACCGCGCAGCCGCGCAGGCTGCGTAAACCGAGAGCGCATTCTCATTCGAAAAACGAGAGGCTACTTATGGACAAGATTGCGATTCCCGAAAAGATCGACCAACGTCGCCGCCTGTTGATAGGTGCAGCGGCGGTGGCGGCGACCGCCATCGAATTCGTCGGCACCGCGCGGGCTGCCGATATTGGTGGAGCTACCACCCAGACTAACGCGTCCGTTCCAGATGACACGCCGAAATCGTTCGGAACAATCAAACAGGTCAACGCCGGTGTGCTCAATGTTGGCTTTGCCGAAAACGGCCCCGTGGATGGGCCGGTCGTCATTCTTCTACATGGCTGGCCGTACGACATTCACACCTATGTCGATGTGGCCCCTATCCTAGCGTCGAAAGGTTTTCGTGTTATCATTCCGTATCTGCGCGGCTACGGCACCACGCGGTTTCTCTCCAGCGAAACGCCACGCAACGGCCAACAGGCGGTGGTCGCGCTCGACGTCATAGCCCTAATGGACGCGCTCAAGATCGGCACGGCGATCGTCGGCGGTTGTGACTGGGGTGCACGTACGGCAAACATCGTCGCGGCAATCTGGCCGGAACGCTGTAAGGCGCTGATCTCCGTAAGCGGCTATCTGATCGGAAGCCAGAAAGTTAACGAGATGCCGCTGCCCCCGAAAGCCGAACTCAAGTGGTGGTATCAATATTACTTTGCCACTGAACGGGGTCGCTCCGGATACGAAACACACCGGCGCGATTTCGCAAAACTGATCTGGCAGACCGCTTCGCCGAAGTGGGCGTTCAACGAAGCCACCTTTGAGCGCAGTGCCACCGCCTTCGACAGTCCGGATCATGTATCGATCGTCGTCCACAATTACCGATGGCGGCTTGGCCTCGCCGAAGGCGAACCACAATACGAGGACCTGGAGCAGAGGCTCGCGAAGGCACCCATCATCGGCGTTCCCACCATAACCCTTGAGGGCGACGCCAACGGAGCTCCACATCCCGACCCTGGCGCATATGCCAAGATGTTCTCTGGAAAGTATGAGCATCGGCTTCTTACGGGCGGCATCGGGCACAATCTGCCCCAAGAGGCGCCCAGCGCATTTGCAGACGCCGTGCTTCTGGCGGCGAGCCTTGCCTGAACAAATGGCATATCGGCGATCAGGGTACGAAGTGAGCATCTGGCGCGACCGTCGTTCTTTCCATTGGTTGATCGCACCGATTGTGGGAGCGCTGGCCGGCTTGGCCTTTGCGTTGATATTCGACGTCGAGCTCGTGCATTCCGCAGCCAGGGGGGTGTTCATCGGCACCCCAATCTTGCTGTACGAGCGTGGGACCATTTTCCGTCGATGGCGGAACGTAGTCCGGCAAGCCGCGACGCCGGTCTTCGTGGTGTCGACGATTGCGACCTACGCGGTGATGATTTTAGTAGGCAACGCCGCTGCCGGCACAGCGCTTCACCATCTGCTAGGCTACATGAGCAGCGCACGGGCAGCGATAGTGATGTCGGAGACCGGCCTCCTATATTCACTCAGCGTCTCCACACTCGTCGTATTCATGTTCCGACTGCGAGACCTTATCGGGCCAAGGCTGTTTACCAGCCTGCTTCTTGGTCGCTATCACCGTCCAACCAAGGAGGAACGCATCTTTCTGTTCCTCGATGTGATCGGGTCAACGAACTTCGCGGACCGATACGGCGATTTGGAGACTCAGGCCTACCTCGGACAGCTTTTCAATGCGCTCGCCTCTCCGGTTCGGCACTTCCAAGGGTCAATCGACGACTACATCGGAGATATGGCAATGGTCACCTGGACTATGGAGCGCGGAATGCGCGACGCCGCGTGCGTTCGTTGCGTTTTCGACTTCGCGGAGGCCCTCAGGGTTCAAGCGGCGGTGTGGCAGGCGAGATTCGGTCAGGTCCCCGAGTTTCGCGCCGTGCTCCATTGCGGCTCGGTAGTCACGGCCGAAATCGGCCTTGAGCGGCACAAAATCGCCTATTTCGGCGATGTCGTGAACACTACCGGGCGACTCGAGGCACTCTCCAAAACACTCGGCGAACCAGTTTTGGTCTCGGCTAGTCTCCTCGATAGAATGCGCGGTTTGCCGCCTAATGTCGCCGTTGAGAGTTGGGGTTTCATCCGATGAAAGGACGCAACGAACCGCTTGAAGTGTGCGCTATCCGACCGCGCGCATGACATTCAGACAACCCTTTTCAGCTGATTAGCCCCAAAAGTTGCCTGTCCACTTCCGGCCATTCTCGTCGAGTAGCAGCCGGACGGCAACGCGCCGCATATCGGTTGTAGGCGCGAGGTCTGCCACCGCCTGGAAGCAGACCGACCCGAGTTGCGCCAGAGGCTCAGCCCGACCGTGCTAACTGGAGTGGACGCTAGATGCTTCTGCCCCGCTGTTTTCCCAAGCAGCTGGCCGGTGATTTAAGGACGCGAAATGGAACTGCGGTGCTCCATGCACCACAGCAAGGCTGCATGCGATTGACTCCACCCCAGATAGGTGGTGATTATTCCGGTATGATGGAATGAGTGGACGGTTTCGCGGAATTTGGTGCGGATTCCGCTGGTTGTAGATGGTGAACCGGGCCGCCATGACGACCGAACGCGTTGTAACAAAGGAGAGCAAAATGAGCAGACCAATCGATCGCAGGACTACGCTTCAACTCCTCGGCGCAGGCGCGCTGGCGGCTCCTTATATTGTCCGGCCGAAGCCGGCCTGGGCCCAGAGCAAGACGCTGAACATCACCACGTACGACAAGTTTCTGCCGCAGGAATTCGTCGACCAGTTCCAGAAGGACACCGGGATCCAGGTGAACATCCGCCTGACCGACGACCAGGGCAAACAGTACAATCTGCTCGCTGCCGAAGGCGCCAACCCGTCAACCGACATGGTGACCGTCGCCGGCCATCGCTACTCGCAGTTCATCGCTTCCGATCTCCTGCAGCCGGTCGACACCGGCAAGATCCCCAACTGGAAAAATCTTAACCCGGCATACCAGGATGCGCCGTGGGCGCGCGTGAACGATAACCTTTGGGGTCTGCCGATCCTGGCCGGCTATGAGGGGCTCGCCGTCAACACCCAGTACGTCAAGGATCCGCAGAGCTGGGAGGTGATGTTCGATCCGCAGTACAAGGGCCTGACATCCTACATCGTCAGCGACTTCATGACGATCACCATGCAGTATCTCGGCCACGACGGCGACTTCGTTACCTACACCGACAAGCCCGAAATGGCGCAAAAGGCGACCAACGAGGCGCGCGACTTTCTGATCAAGCACAAGGATATGGTTCGCAAATACTACGACGCCGGTTCGGAAGTGCAGCAGATGTTCATCAACGAGGACATCCATCTGGCGCATTCCTGGTCGGGCCCGGCTGCCAAGCTCATCGCCGACGGCCATCCGATCAAGCTGTCGGTGCCGAAGGAAGGCACGTTCGGCTTCGTCTATACCCTCAACATCGTCAACAATGCGCCGAATGCCGAGAACGCCTACAAGTTCATTGACGCGATCCTGGCCTCGCCGGAAGTCGGCGCTTCGATGACCCGGCAGTCGGGCTTCGCCTCCACAATGGCCGGCGTTGCCGACGTTCTCACCGAGGTAGAGAGGGCGGCCACCACGCTGCCGCAGGACCAGGTCGAGCGCATCGTGTTCTTCTCGTCGGTCAACCGCGACATGAAGAACGAGATGATCGACAAGGCGACCGCCGAGGTGAAGGCGGCTTAATCCGCCTGTTTGCCGGGCGGCTTAACCTTCCCACGCGCTGGCCGGATAACGGCTTGCACCCCCTGCATCGCAGAGCGAGATGGCCACCGATACAATCACGCAACGCGTCGCGAACCGAGACCTGGCGATCCCGCGCTATTCGACGAGGATCAGCCGGATCGTCAACGCGCGCCCCTACCGGTCGACAATCGGCGCAGCGGTGGCGACCCACCGCGGCCGCATGATCCTGCTTGCGGCGCCGCCCTTGGTCTGGCTCATTGCGCTGCACATCGGGCCGATCTACCAGATGCTGAAGATCAGCCTTCTCTCCAGCTATCCTTTGCAGCATGGCCAAGCGGCGACGTTCACGCTCGACAACTACGCCGTCTTCTTCAGTGAATCGCTCTACTTCTCGCCATTGATCCGCAGCTTCATCTACGCAACGGCGGCAACGGCGACGACCCTGGTCGTCGTGTATCCGGTGGCCTATTATGTAGCGAAGATCGTCAAGCCTAGCTCGCGGTCGAAGGCTCTGCTCCTGCTTTTGCTGCCGTTCTGGGCGGGCGAGCTTATCCGGACGTTTGCGATCATCATGCTTCTCGCCAATCGCGGCGCCGCGAACGTGTTCCTGCGCGATCTGGGCATCATCGACCGGCCCATCCCGATGCTATATACGCCGTTCTCCCTTGGCTTCGGCCTGGTCTATCTAGTCAGCCTCTATATGCTGCTGCCGCTCTATTCAGCGATCGACAAGATCCCCAACCATCTGCTCGATGCGGCGGCCGATCTCGGGGCCGGGCCGTTTACGCGGTTTCGCCGCATCATCCTGCCGCTGTCGCGCGACGGCATCGTGTCGGGCTGCTGTCTTGTGTTCCTGACCACAATCGGCGTGTTCGCAACACCCATGCTGATTGGAGGGCCAACCACGGTTCTGTTTCCGGAGACGATCAGCGGCTTCTTCCATGGGGCCAGCGACAGATGGCCCGTGGGCGCGGCCTTTGCCCTAATCATGCTTGTGACCGCGCTAACGACAGCCGGCATCTTCATGCGCCTCGTCGGCGGCAAATCAACGAAGCTCATGTGATGCGCTATCTGATCTCCGACGCTCCGCGCACGATGCTCACCATATGCTACTGGGCATTCGTCCTCTATTTGCTGTTGCCGCTGACGCTGATGATGGCGATGAGCTTCAAGGACGCCAACTTCATCGCCTTTCCGGTCGGCGACTGGACCTTTGCCTGGTACGTCAAGGTGATGCAGGATCAGCAGTTCCTCTCGGCCTGCGTCTATTCGATCCTTATCGCGGCGGCGACGACGATCGCCGCCACCGTGATCGGCGTCTGGATCGCCATGCTGATCGCTTCGACCGAAGGACGGTGGGGAGCGCTGATCTTCGCGCTGGCCTGCCTGCCGGCGGTGGTGCCCGGCATGATCTCGGCGATCTCGCTGCGCATCTTCATCAGCACCATCGATATGCCGACAGGCAGCGCGGCGATCGTGCTTGGCCACACGGTCCATGCCGTGCCCTTCGTGGTCGTGATGGCGCTGACGCGACTGCGATCGATGCCGGTCAACCTGGTTGACGCCGCGCGCGATCTTGGAGCCGACAGCATCGTGGCTTTCTTCCGGGTCACGCTGCCGTATCTCGGCCCGGCGATCTTCGGCGGCATGCTGTTTTGCGTGCTGCTCAGCATCGACGATTTTGTGCGTACCTTTTTTCTCGGCGGCTATCGGCCGACGCTTCCCATGCTGATCTTCGCCAAGGTCCAGGGCGGCATGTCGCCCGAGATCAACGCAATGGCGACGCTGGTCCTCATTACCACTGCCGCGGTCGGCCTCTATGCCGAGTACATGACCCGACGTTCCAGGAGCCGCTGATGCAGCCCGTCGTGCAATTCGAAACGGTCACGAAATCCTATGGACAGGTGAAGGCTGTCGACAGCCTCGACCTGTCGATCGAAGCAGGCAAGTTCGTAACGCTGCTCGGGCCGTCGGGCTGCGGCAAGTCGACCACGCTGAGGATGCTGGGCGGATTCGAAACGCCGGATGCCGGCCGCATCCTGCTTGCCGGCAAGGAAGTGACGCGGCTGCCGCCGAACAAGCGCAACGTGAACATCGTGTTCCAGGATTATGCGCTGTTTCCGCACATGGACGTTGCCCGCAACATCGCCTTCGGCCTCGAAATGCAGGGCAAAACGTCCGACGCCATCCACAAGCGGGTTGTGGAACTGCTCGAACTTGTGCAGTTGCAGGATTATTCCCGGCGCCTCCCGTCTGAGCTGTCGGGCGGCCAGCGCCAGCGCGTCGCGCTTATGCGGGCGCTCGCTCCGGACCCGCAGGTACTGTTGCTTGACGAACCGCTCAGCGCGCTCGACGCCAAGCTGCGCCAGCAGATGCAGATCGAGCTGAAATCCATCCAGGAAAAGACCGGCAAGACATTCCTCTTCGTCACGCATGACCAGGAGGAGGCGCTTACCATGTCGGACACGATCGTCGTCATGAACAACGGCAAGGTCGAGCAGATGGGCGACCCTCACACGCTGT
>JBGTLX010000160.1:0-3083 GCA_041743855.1 Rhizobiaceae bacterium
GCGAGACGCCGAGCCCGCCGATGACGATCGCCACGCGCGCGCCGCGAGCGCCCGACCACGGTCGCGCATAGACATCGACCGGCCGCCTGCCATCTGCCGAGCGGACCGGCAAAGGTCCGGCATCGCTCTGTTCGACGAGCGCCTTGTCGGGCAGGTGCGCGATGCGGAAATTCTGGCTGACCGAGGACGGGTCGCGTATGATGACGACGCCACTACCCTTGCCCGCATTGTCGGTATCGACCTTGATGATCGACGCTCCGCCTTCTGCGGGCTGAGTTGCCGGAACGGGCGGTAGTTCGCTTTTAACGACTGCGACCGGAGCGGCAATAATTTCGGGCGTCGAAACCGCGACGAGGTCGGGATTGCGGAACGGTTTTTCGCGCAAGGCGATGGCGGTGGAAGCCGCAAGGATACACAGCACGCCGACGGCCAAGCCCACGGAGCGTCCTTGAAAGCCGAAACGCTTGGGGTCCCTGACCGGCTTGCCGGCCTGGCCCAGCGGGCGATCAATATTCTTGGGTGTTGGCGACAAGCCCGGCTTCCCCCCGAAACGCAGCCCCTCGAATCAAACTGCCGGAACCTGACGGCTCCGGCAGCAACAAATTGAAAGGACGCCTGTGTAGATCGTTTTATAACTCGCTCTGACCAGTCAGATAGCGTGGTTGTCGAGAACCGAAGCAGAGCGGACATTTGGGTCCGTGAGCATCGGAAGCGGAGACAATCGCGCTAGGTGACCGTCGGGGTAGAGTTAGAAATCAATCTACTGGTTCATCACCGCCTTTTGCGGGTTCGGCGGAAATGCCGGATCGGTCTTGACGCCGCGCAGAAGGTCCAGCGCATAGTTGAGCTGCACATCGTCCTTCGGGTCCGGCGGCACGTAGGCAGCCGAACCGGAGCCTTCGTCGCTCTCCTCGACGCCCTTGATGTGGCCCTTGAGATCGGACTCGCCGCGCGTGACATCGGCGTCGGCCAGATCCTCGGGCAATGGCTGATCCACCTTGATGTCGGGCGTGATGCCCTTGCCCTGGATAGATTTACCCGCCGGCGTGTAATAGAGCGCGGTCGTCAGGCGAAGCGCGCCGCTTTCCGACAGCGGGATGATGGTCTGCACCGATCCCTTGCCGAACGACGTCGTGCCGACCACGGTGGCGCGGCGATGGTCCTGGAGCGCGCCCGCGACGATTTCCGACGCGCTGGCCGAACCGCCATTGACCAGCACCACGAGCGGCTTGCCGTCGATCAGGTCGCCGGGGCGCGAATCGAAGCGCGAGACATCCTTCGGGTCGCGTCCGCGCGTCGATACGATCTCGCCGCGGTCGAGGAACGCGTCGGATACGCTGACCGACTGATCGAGCAGACCGCCCGGATTGAGCCGCAGATCGAGCACATAGCCCTTCAGCTTGCTGTCGGGCACTTCCGCCTTGATGCGATCGATCGCGACCTGCAGATCGTCGAAGGTCTTTTCCGTGAAAGAGGTGATCTTCATGTAGCCGACGTCGTTCTCGACGCGGAACTTGACAGCTTTCACCTTTATGATGTCGCGAACGATGGTGATCTCGATCGGCTTTTCCTCGCTTTCGCGCAGGATTTCCAGTTTGATCGGCGTGTTGATCAGGCCGCGCATCTTCTCGACCGCGTCGTTCAGCGTCAGCCCGCGCACTTCCTCGCCGTCGATTCTGGAAATGTAGTCGCCGGCGCGGACACCCGCCTTTGCCGCCGGCGTGTCGTCGATCGGGGTGATCACCTTGACCAGTTCGTTCTCCATCGTGACCTCGATGCCGAGGCCGCCGAACTCGCCCTTGGTCTGGACGCGCATGTCCTTGGCAGCATCGGCGTTGAGATAGGAAGAGTGAGGATCGAGCGAGGTCAGCATGCCGTTGATGGCGTTTTCCACCAACGCCTTTTCTTCAGGCGGCGTGACGTATTGCGCCCGCACCCTCTCGAATATGTCGCCGAATATCGCTAATTGCTTGTAGGTTTCCGAACCGGCCGCGTTGGCCGTCGATCCCGGCGCCCCATAGACGATGCTCATGGCCGAGGCGCCCATCAGCGCGCCCGCAAACAGAAGCGATATCTTACGTACCATTTGTCGTCCTTCCAGAGACACGTTCCGCCCACCATGGGGCCGGATCGACTGGTTTTCCATCCTTGCGGAACTCTATATAGAGTTCCGGCTCGCTATTTTCAGGTAGCCCGGCGGCGCTCGCCACCCTGGCTTCACCCATCGCCCCTACCGGCTCTCCCGCGAGCACCGACTGACCCAGCGCGACATTAATTCTGCTCATACCCGCCAGAACGACATGATAGCCATCGCCCGCGTTCAGGATCAAGAGCTGACCATAGGATCTGAACGGCCCCGCATAAAGAACATTCCCGTCTGAAGGCGCCGTGACGATGGCTCCCGATTGTGTCGCAACCATGTCGCCGAGCATCACGCCGCCGTTACTGTCGTCGCTGCCGAAGCGCCGCTTGAACCACCCGGTGACCGGCATCGCGATCTGCCGCGCCAGCGCCGAAAACGGAGCCGATTCAACGAGCTTGTTCTTTTCAGGAACGGCAAGTTCTGCGGTTTCGGCGTCGCGAGCGGCTTTTTCGGCCGCGGCCTGCCGCCGCTCCTCGGCGGCCAGCGCTTCCACCTCCAGCGACGCGATCAGGCCCTTCAGGCTTGTCGCCTTGGCGGCGAGTTCTTCGGACCGCTTCTGTTCGGCGTCGAGCGCGGTTTCCTGATTTTCCTGCAGCATCTGCTTTTCGGCCAGCAACAGGTCGAGCCGCTGCTTTTCGGCCACCTGCTCGCTCACCGCCGCAACCAGCCGCATGCGTTCCGCCTCGATCGAGGCGGCCACCCGCGACAGTTCCTTCAGATCGGCGGCGAGAATCTCGGTCTCCCCGCGCAATTCCGGCACCACCGCGCCGAGCAGGATGGCACTCCGCACCGACGCAAGCGCGTCCTCAGGCGTCACCAGGATAGCCGGCGGCGGGTTCAGCCCCATGCGCTGCAGCGCGCCGAGCACTTCGGCAAGCACGCCGCGCCGGGCCGCGAGCGACAGTTTTATGCCCGCCTCCTCGTCCTTCAGACCCTCCAG
>JBGTLX010000161.1:0-3641 GCA_041743855.1 Rhizobiaceae bacterium
CCCGAAAAGCCCCAGGCCCACGCATCATCCAGCGAGATCACACCGATATCGACGTTGCGCTGCTTGAAGATGCGGTTGGATGTCAGAAGGTCGTCGAGGTTCTTCACCGTCTGGAGAAACGGATCGATCCACTTGCCGATGTCCTCGACCAGTTTCTCGGGCAGGTCCTCATGCACGCCGCCCGGCCTGAAATAGGCCGCATGCATGCGCGAGCCGGAGGCGCGCTCATAGAACACCATGAGCTTTTCGCGTTCCTCGAAGCCCCATAGCGGCGGCGTCAGCGCCCCGACATCCATCGCCTGCGTGGTGACGTTGAGGAGATGCGAGAGAATGCGCCCAATTTCGCAATAGAGCACCCGGATCAACTGGCCGCGCTTGGGAACGTCGATGCCCACCAGCCGCTCAATGGCGAGAGCGAAGGCATGCTCTTGGTTCATCGGCGCGACATAGTCGAGCCGATCGAAATAGGGGATCGCCTGCAGATAGGTTTTTGCCTCGATCAGCTTCTCGGTGCCGCGATGCAGCAGCCCGATATGCGGATCGACGCGGTCCACGACCTCGCCGTCGAGCTCAAGAACAAGCCGAAGCACGCCGTGCGCTGCCGGATGCTGCGGACCGAAATTGATGTTGAAATTGCGGACGGATGTTTCAGCCATGGGTGCTGTCAAACCTTGGCTTTTTCGTCGCCCGGGAGAACGTAATCGGTTCCTTCCCAAGGGGACAAAAAGTCGAAGTTGCGGAATTCCTGCTTCAGTTCCACCGGCTCGTAGATGACGCGCTTGGCTTCGTTGTCGTAGCGGACTTCGACGAAGCCGGTCAGCGGAAAATCCTTGCGTAGGGGATGACCCTCGAATCCGTAGTCGGTCAGAATCCGGCGCAAATCCGGGTGCCCGGAAAACAGGATGCCGTAGAGGTCGTAAGCTTCGCGCTCGAACCAGTCGGCCCCCGGATAGACGCCGGTGACGGACGGCACCGGTGTCTCTTCGTCGGTCTGAACCTTGATCCGGATGCGCTGGTTCTGGCGCGGCGACATCAAATGATAGACGACGTCGAAACGCCTCCTGCGCGCCGGATAGTCGACGCCACATATGTCGATGATTGACACGAACTGGCATTGCACGTCGCGGCGCAGAAAGCCCAGCACGGTCATGATGTCGTCCGCCGCGACATGCAGCGTGAGTTCGCCATGCACGATGGCCGTCTCTTCGATCTGTCTGTCCAGCTTTTCCGACAGGTAGGCGGCAAGGTCCTTCAGGGCTTCACTCATGGGTGCGATTCCAATTCCCGCACTCGTCGCTCCAGCGTCGCGATCCGCCCGCGCAACCTAATAAAGTCATCGACCGAATCGACCGCTGTCTCCGGATCATTTAAGTCGGCTAATTTGATCAGTTCACCAAGGTATCTGTCGTTGCTCGACCGAAAAGAACGGAGGTCGCGCAACCTGGATGAGATGGATGACGAAGGGTGGCTCATTTAAGGCTCTCCAGCTTTCGAACCTTATCCTCAAGAGCTTCGATCCGCTCCTCGTACTCTCCAACCAGCATACGGCTCAGAACGGTCTCGCCCGACATAGCAGATCGCAGATTTTTCTGACCCGCCTCCAGTTTGGAAAACCGATCCTCGGATACCTTTCGAAACTCCGCGATATCCGACTGGATGTCGCGTAGCACACGAAGGACAATGTCATTCGGCTCAGCCATCGCCTCACCGCTCGATCGTGCCGGTGCGGCGGATTTTCTTCTGCAGCATCAGGATGCCGTAGAGCAGCGCCTCGGCGGTCGGCGGGCAGCCGGGCACATAGATGTCGACCGGCACCACCCGGTCGCAGCCGCGCACCACCGCGTAGGAATAATGATAATAGCCGCCGCCATTGGCGCAGGAGCCCATGGAGATGACGTATCGCGGCTCCGGCATCTGGTCGTAAACCTTGCGCAGCGCCGGCGCCATCTTGTTGGTTAGCGTACCGGCGACGATCATCACGTCGGACTGGCGCGGGCTGGCGCGCGGTGCGATGCCGAACCGCTCGGCGTCATAGCGCGGCATCGAAATATGCATCATCTCCACGGCGCAGCAGGCGAGACCGAACGTCATCCACATCAGCGAGCCGGTGCGGGCCCAATTGATCAGCGCGTCGGAGGAGGTGACCAGAAAACCCTTGTCGGACAGTTCGCTGTTCCATTCGGCGAAATACGGATCGGCCGCGCCCACCGGCTTGCCGGTATTCGGGTCGATGATGCCCTTAGGGCGTGGCGCGACGAGCGTGTCGGGGGTCAATCCCATTCCAGCGCTCCCTTCTTCCATTCATAGGCAAAGCCGATGGTCAGCACGGCCAGAAAGACCATCATCGACCAGAAGCCGAGCATGCCGATTTCACCGAAGGACACCGCCCAGGGAAACAGAAACGCCACTTCCAGATCGAAAATGATGAACAGGATCGCCACCAGGTAGAAGCGGATGTCGAACTTCATGCGGGCGTCGTCGAACGAGTTGAAGCCGCATTCATAGGCCGACAGCTTCTCCGGGTCGGGATTTCGATAGGCGATCAGGAACGGCGCAACCATCAGCGCCACGCCGACGAGCAGGGCGACGCCGATGAAGATGACGATGGGCAGATACGAGCTTAAAACTGCGTCCATGCTGCGCTTTTCCGCTGTGAACCGTTCGTCCTGATTATAGCACCGGACCCGAATGCGGAAGCGCGACAGTTTGACAGTCGGAGCGCTGGAAACGGGCCTATGCTGCAACGCGGCGAGGGTTAGCGCAGCAGTCAGGGCGAAGCAAGTCAATCCTTGGTCCCGAAAGCCTCTGGGCGGCATACAGCCGAAAACCGGCCCGGTCCGTTCCGGTTGTTGTTTTTCGCCACTTTTCTCTCCTGACAAGGAGATGTCGAAAACGCTGATATTGTCGCCTCCATTCGCGATTCTCTTGCCCCTGCGTCACCGGTTCACGCCATCCAGAGTCCATATGCAATGAAGAAAAAAATTTCGCTGGCTTTGGCGCGTCGCATTGCGCTGGCGGCGCAAGGGTTCATGGACCCGCGTCCCGTCGGCGGCGTCGGCCGCCGCCATCTGAACCGCGTCCTCTCCCGCATCGGGCTGCTGCAGATCGATTCGGTCAGCGCGGTCGTGCGCGCCCATTACATGCCGCTGTTTTCGCGGCTCGGCCCTTATGACCGCACCATTGTCGACAACGCAGCGTCCTCCAGACCACGAAAACTCTTCGAATACTGGGCGCACGAGGCGTCGTTCCTGCCGGTGGAAACCCAACCCCTGATGCGCTGGCGCATGGAGCGGGCCGGCAACCATAATGAGATGTACGGCGCGCTGGCGCGGTTCGGCCGCGAGCGCGCCGGTTATATCGACGAGATATACCGCCGGGTCGTCTCCGGCGGCCCGATCGCCGCGTCCGACATCGAGGGCGCGAAGGGTTCTGGGGGCTGGTGGGGATGGAGCGAGGAAAAACATGCCTTCGAATGGTTGTTCTGGGCCGGCCGGATCACCACCCATTCGCGGCGCGGGTTCGAGCGGCTTTACGACCTGCCGGAGCGCGTCCTGCCGGCCCCGATCATGGCCTTGCCCACGCCCGAGCCCGCGGACGCGCATCGCGAACTGCTGCGGATTTCGGCGCGCGCGCTCGGCGTC
>JBGTLX010000162.1:0-1786 GCA_041743855.1 Rhizobiaceae bacterium
ACAAATTGCGCTGGATGACCGGCGGCACATGCACGCCATGGTAGCCCGCGCCGATAAAGCTCTTCATCGCGTGGTTTTCGCCCATTTTGGCGGCGAGTTCGGCAAGCGCCTCGGCTTCCGTGACAGGCGCCGGCAGGTTCAGCGGCCGGTCCAGACGGATCGACTTCGGCACCGCCTGCGAGATCAACGTCTCGACCGAAGGTACGCCGATCACCGCGAGCATGGCTCTGGTTTCGTGATGGCCTGGCCCGATATGGCGGGAGGCAAAGCTGTATGTTGAGCTGGTCATGCGAGTTCCTGTCCTAGCCGACATGGGCGTTGTAGGCGGCTTCATCCATCAGCCCCGAAAGCTGATTCTCGTCCGCAAGCCTCATCTTCCATAGCCAGCCGTCGCCGGTGGCTGCCGAATTGACGAGCGCCGGATCGGAGGCCAGCGCCGCGTTGCTCTCGATGATCTCGCCATCGGCGGGCGCATAGACGTCGGACGCCGCTTTCACGGATTCGACCACGACCGCCACGTCGCCGCGCGAAACCTTCCGTCCGGCCTGCGGCAGTTCGACGAACACAAGATCGCCGAGTTGTTCCTGCGCGTAATTGGTGATGCCGACGGTGGCGACGCCGCCCTCGACGCGGATCCATTCGTGGTCTTCGGTAAAATACAGCTCTGGCATGGCAATCATCCTTTTCGATAACGATGCGGTGTGAAAGGCAGGGGGTGAACGTCGACCGGGATTTTCGTCCCGCGAACATCGGCAAAGAGCGGGGCCTTTGTTGAGGCCAGTGAGACTTCTACGTATCCCATGGCGACGGGAAAGCCGGCTGAAGGACCGAAGCCTCCGGAGGTCACTCGCCCAACTGACTTTCCGACGGCATTGACAAGCTCGGCCCCTGCTCGAATTGGCTGACGCCCTTGAGGCTTCAGCCCGACCCGCTTTTCGGCAGGCCCGCACGCCACGATGTCTCGCAGGGCTTGCGCGCCGACAAAACCACCGCCCGCCCGCAGATCCTTAGCGATGGCCCACATAAGGCCGGCCATCGCGGGGTCCGTCGCTTCGGTGATGTCCTGGCCATGCAGGCACAGTCCCGCTTCGAGCCGCAGGCTGTCGCGCGCCGCCAGCCCCACCCACATGACCCGGTCGTCGCCCAGCAACTTAGTGACAAGGTCGCGCGCGTCGGCTTCGGGCAGGCCGATTTCGAATCCATCCTCGCCGGTGTAGCCGGACCGGCTCATGAACCAGCCAGGTTTCGGATCGAACCCTTGCATGAAGGTGAGCGATCCGGTTTCGATGCCGGCCCGCGACATCGCGGCCCAGGCTTCCGGCCCCTGAACCGCCAAGAACACGCGATCGAGCGCTTCGACAGTGCAATCAAAATCCTTGGCCAGCGCTCGCAGATGCGCCTCGTCGGTCCCCGCATTGCCGGCGTTCGCCACCACCATGAAGCGGTCCAGCCCAAGGCGCGTCACAATCAGATCGTCGATGATCCCCGCCGCTTCGTTGAGAAAGAACGAGTATTTCGATTGCCTGATTTCCAGCGCGCCGGCGTCGAGCGGGCAAGCCCGTGACAGGAGCGGCGCCGCACCCGACCCCGAAACCTCGAACAGCCGCATGTGCGAAATGTCGAAAAGCCCGGCATGCTCGCGCGTGTGAAGATGCTCCTTCATCACGCCGGGCGAATAGGTGAGCGGCATCGACCAGCCTGCGAACGCGCCGAAACGCGCGCCCGCGGCCTCATGCAGATCGTTGAGCGAAAGGGACTTGGTGCCTGTCATGACTTCTCCAGAGAC
>JBGTLX010000163.1:0-4532 GCA_041743855.1 Rhizobiaceae bacterium
GTCCGCGCCGCCCGACGCCCAGGTTCCGGGCAGCGCCGCTACCGGCACCCCCGCATGCGCCGCCACCATGAACTCGTGCCAGGCTTGCGCCGGCAGAGCGCCGCCGGTTACCTTCTTCATCGGCGCGCCGTCGTCATTGCCGAACCAGACGCCGGTGGTGAGATTGGCGGTGTAGCCGATGAACCAGGCGTCGCGCGAATTCTGGCTGGTGCCGGTCTTGCCCGCCGCCGGCCAGGCAAACCCCGCCCTTCTTGCCGTGCCTGTCTCGACCGTGCCGGTCATCATCGAATTCATCATGCCTACGATCTCGGGGCGGAGCACGCGCGGATTGCCGCCGCCGGCGTTCTCGTAAAGCACCTCTCCTTCGGGGGTGGTCACGCGCCTGACGAAATGGATGTCGGGCCGGTAGCCGCCATTGGCGAAAGGCACATAGGCTGCCGTCAGCTCGAGCGGGGTCACTTCCGAGGTGCCGAGCGCGATGGAGCTGTTTGCCTTCAGCTTCGATTCGATGCCCATGCGGTGCGCCGCCTCGACGACGGCGTTCGGCCCGACCTCCATCGCAAGCTGCGCTGCGACCGAATTCAGCGACTTCGCCAGCGCGGTGGCCAGCGTTACCTTGCCGAAATATTTGCCCTGATAGTTTTCGGGCGTCCACTTGCCGATCCTGATCGGCGCATCGTTGCGCACGCTGTCGGGCGTGCGCCCCTGCTCCAGGGCCGCCAGGAAGACGAAGGGCTTGAACGCCGAGCCGGGCTGGCGACGGGCTTCGGAGGCACGGTCGAACTGGCTGTTGGCGTAATTTGTGCCGCCGACCATGGCGCGCACCGCGCCGGAATTGTCGATGGAAACCAGCGCGCCCTGGCTGACGCTGAGTTTCTTGCCGTTTTCGTCGACAAGCCTGCGGATCGACTGCTCGGCCAGTTCCTGTAGGGTCAGGTCGACGGTGGCATCCACGATGATGTCGGCGCGGACATCGCCGATGAGTCCGGGCAATTCCTCCATGATGCGGTCGGCGACATAATTTTCCGAACCCGTCCAGTAGGCGCTGGCGCGGTTGGCCGGCGCGCTCATGGCCGTGGTCAATTCCTTGTCGCCGATCATCTGTTCCTCGCGCATGGCGGCGAGCACCAACTGCGCCCGCTCCTCGGCGGCTTTCGGATCGCGCGCCGGCGAAAGGCGCGAGGGAGCCTTCAAAAGCCCCGCGAGCAGCGCCGCCTCGGACAGCGTGACATCGCGCGCGGACTTGCCGAAATATCGCCGCGAGGCTGCTTCCACGCCATAGGAACCGGAGCCGAAATAGACCCGGTTCAGATACATTTCCAGGATCTGGTCCTTGGTGTGTTTTTGCTCCAGCCACAGCGCCAGCAGCACTTCCTGAACCTTGCGTTCGATCGTGCGGTCGGGTTTCAGGAACAGATTCTTGGCCAGTTGCTGGGTGATCGTCGAGCCGCCCTGGGTGAAGCGGACCTGCAAAAGATTGGTGGACATGGCGCGGGCGAGGCCGATCGGATCGACGCCGAAATGCGAATAGAAGCGGCGGTCCTCGATGGCCAGGACCGCCTGCGGAATGTAAGGCGACATTTCGTGCAGGCCGACGGCCTCGCCGCCGGTCATGCCCCGGTTGGCGAGCAGCCGGCCGTCGACGGAAACGATCCGGATGTTGGGCGCTCTGTCGGGGATCGACCAAGTGGTCGCGGCGGGCATTTTCGCGCCATAATAGACGACGGTTCCGGCAGCCGCGATGCCACCCCAGATCGAAATCACGAAGCACCAGTAGAACAGCCGGGCGAAGCCCCGGAACGCGCCGCGACGCTTCCTGCCCCGACCACGTGTCTTTCGCGATGTGGATTTGGCAGCCGGGCGCTTGGCCGGTGGCTCCTTGCGGCGCGGCAGCACGCGATCGTCCTCGCTGACCGAGAGCCCGGAACCCTTGCGTTTCGACGGCCCGTCGAAGGTGGGCTCGATCCGCGTCTTGTTCGCCCTGGCCATTGCGGTCCCTCGCCCGTCAAACGAGCCTCGGACAGAACATTAAATATGGCGGTTTAAGGTGACGTTAAGCCGGCGCTCGCAATTCTGAGGAGGGCAGGCTTGTCGGGCCTCCCTAAGTCGGATTTCGTTGCGCTATTCAAAAGCGGCCGCAAATTGGTATCAGTCGGGTGCTGGATTTTTTTGTGCGGAAGCGTCGGGAATGGTCACGGGAATATCGACAAAACCGATGAAGGCGCTGCTGGGCCGCACACTCTTGATGTTTTTCTTGCTTGCGCTTGGCGTCGGCTGGCCTTCTTCCGCACCGTTCGCAAGCGATTGGGGCGCATCGCTAGAAAGCATTCAAGTCTGCCATGGGCATGGCTGCGCGCGAAAGACCCGGCTCGATCTGGACAAGGCCGCGACGCGAAAATTCGCATCGATCATGGCGACCGGCGCCAAGTCTGCGGCTGCCGAGCGCCGGGCTGTCTCAACCGCCGTGCAATATTTCGAGCAACGCTCCGCCGCCATCATAGGGACTCGCGACGGGCCGAAATCGAGATTTCTGGCATCCGTGCCGAAGGGTCAGATGGACTGCGTCGACGAATCCATCAACACGCGTTCGCTGCTGCTCTATCTGGAAATCCGAGGGCTCCTGAACCATCATGTGGTGGCAAGAAACGTGTCGCGCGGCTTCTTCGCCGACGGCCGCTATCCGCATTTTACGGCGGTCCTCCGGGACAAAGCCGGCGCCAAATGGGCGGTTGATAGCTGGTATGAGCCTGCCGGCGGAGCACCCGACATCTGGCCCTTGCCGGCCTGGAAAAAGCGCGGCGTCTCGGGCGAGCGCTACTGAATAATTGGTTCGATCCGGAGCAGTCTGCTTCCGCTCCAAGGTCCGTTCGAAACCGCCGATTCTATTCTTCCTCGTCAGCCGCATCCGATTGCCATGAATGCGGTTCGATCCTTTTTTGGGTGTCGCTATCGATATAGGCCCACCAGCCGGCGTCGCTCGCATCCCAGTCGCCGCCAGCCGCGCGCAAACGATCCAGCGAGCGGTAATGCGCGACGGATTTATTTTCCTGCTCGTCGCGATCTCTCCAGAAGACGGTGATCTTTCGACCGTCCTTGGGAGCTGTCGAGATTGGCGCTTTCATGCGTGGCCAAGCGAGATTGGCGCTTTCATGCGTGGCCAAGGCAGCGCTCAGCGGCGCGCCAGAAGGCCGATCACCAGGCCAACGACTGCCACGCCGACGACGGCGGTAATCATCGGGTTGTCGTGCGCGACCTTGTTGACTGCCTTCGCCTGCTTGCCGATTTTCGGCAGGGCGTCGGAGATGCGGCTCCAGAGTTCGTCGTAGAGCTCCACCGCGCCATCGCGCGAACCTTCATAGACTTCCGAGCCGCGCTTGGACACCAGCCGGGTCAGGGAGGAAATCTCCTTGCGCAGGCTTGCAACCTGGCTTTCGAGGTCGGTTTCGAGATCGCGAATTTTTGAGCTGGCCATGTCAAAATCCCTTGTTCATTCAAAATGTCGGACTAGAAACGGTCGGCTGCCCACATCGTTCCCGAGCGCGCGACTTAACGACAGGTCGGCGGGGCATCACCAAACATGCAGGATGCATGGTGGGAACGGAACAACTGGCAAGCCGTTTTCAAACTTCAGTCCCAACAAGGAGAAAATGCATGAAACGGCTTATCCTCGCGGCGCTCGGCTATTTCGCCTACCGCGCCTGGAAGAAAGAAAAGACTCCTCAGGCGCAGACCCCGGTTGCTTCGCCTCGTAAGCCGAAAACCTCGCGTTCCGCCTGAACCGAGTCGGCGGGCACACCGCCCTCAGCTGTGCGCGAAAATGTCTTCCTCGGCCCAGCCCATGAGGTCGAGCTTGGCCCGCGTCGGTAAAAAGCGGAAGCAGGCTTCAGCTTCCTCGACGCGGTTTTCCCGCGCCAGACGCGCCGTCAGCACGTCGCGAAGCCGGTGCAGATAGAACACGTCGGAGGCGGCGTATTCGAGTTGCTCGGGCGACAGTGTATCGGCGGCCCAGTCAGACGATTGCTGCGCCTTGGACAGATTGACGCCGAGCAACTCGGCGCAGATATCCTTCAGTCCGTGGCGATCGGTGTAAGTCCGCGTCAGCCGCGACGCGATCTTGGTGCAAAACACCGGCTCCGGCGTGACCCCGAACGCGTTATAGAGCACGGCGAGATCGAAGCGGCCGAAATGGAACAGTTTTGTGACGCCGGCATCGCCGAGAAGTTTTGTCAGATTGGGCGCCTGCGTCTTTCCGGGCGCGATCTGGATGACATCGGCGGTGCCGTCGCCGGGTGAAATCTGAACAACGCAGAGCCGGTCGCGGTGAGGATTGAGGCCGAGCGTCTCGGTATCGATGGCCACCGCCTCGACCGCATAATGCGCTAGATCGGGCAGATCGTGTTGGTGGAAACGGATTGTCATTCAAAATTTCCGTAGCTGGCGGAGATAGCGTCAGCGGTTTACAACAAGCCCGCAGCGAAAGAAATCCGCCCGGCCCCGCCCGCGCCGCATGGATGACGAATTTGCCGGCGTAT